>JAFGCP010000354.1 GCA_016932595.1 Deltaproteobacteria bacterium | reverse complement strand
TGCTGGATATGAATGATCCCGACCTGAACGGCTGCTCGGCAAAGGGCAAGGACAGAAATCAGGCGCTGCTGGATGCGGCGCTGGAAAAATGTGAAAAGGCCAACCAGCTCTATGAAAAAGGCAAAATAGAGGATGCCATAGAGACGCTGGACAAAGCCTATATCATGGTGCTCGAGGTCAACAAAGACGCCGAGCAGAGCATTCTGCAGCAGCGTGAAGACCTTCGTTTTTCCATAACAAAGCAGATCACAAAAATTTACACCTCCCGCTTCAATGTCGCCAATGGCTACAACAAGGCCATTCCGCTCGTCATGAATGCAGATGTTAAGAAGGCTATTGAAGCATTTCAGGGTTCGCAGCGAAGCTTTTTTATGGATACCTATGCCCGGTCCGGTCAGTACCGGCCCATGATGGTGAAAGCGCTCAAAGCCGAAGGTCTGCCCGAGGAAATTTCATGGCTGCCTTTTATTGAAAGCGGCTATAAGCTGCGGGCTCTGTCCTGCGCTCGTGCTTTGGGTATGTGGCAGTTCATAGCTTCCACGGGCTATAAGTTCGGCCTTGAGCGCAATGAATGGATCGATGAGCGCATGGACCCGAAAAAGTCAACCAAAGCCGCCATCGCTTACCTCAAGGAATTGCACGGTATGTTCGGCGACTGGTCAACGGCCCTTGCCGCCTATAACTGCGGCGAAGGCACGGTGCTCAGGGTCATACGGACGCAGAATGTTAATTATCTTGATAATTTCTGGGACCTCTACCGCCGGCTGCCCCAGGAGACCGCATCCTATTTTCCCCAGTTTCTGGCCGTTCTGCACATCGTGTCGAACCCCCGGAAATACGGCTTCACGCTGCCGGCCGTGGACAGGGAGCTTACCTATGAAGAGGTGGCTATCGAACGGCAGGTGCATCTGGGTACCATCGCGCAAACCATCGGCGTATCCGTGGATAGCATTAAAGATCTCAATCCCGACCTGCGCCGTGATGTGACCCCGCCTGACCCCTATACGCTGAAAGTCCCTCAGGGCAAAGCCAAAGTCCTGATGGCAAATCTGTCCGATATTCCGCTCTGGGTTCCGTCGAGCCAGACCTATGCCGTGCATAAAGTACGCAAGGGCGACAGCGTTTCAACCCTGGCGGTAAAATACAAGACCTCGGAAAAGGCCATTATGGCCATGAATAAAATTAAGCCCGATAAGCCTCTGGTTGCCGGCACGCGCCTGAAACTGCCCGCCAGCCGAACCCTTGCCTCGACCAATGTGCAGGAGCCGATCCACTCGAAAGTCATAAAAGACAATTTGATCGAATATGTTGTCAAGCAGGGCGATACGATCTGGACTATTGCCGATAAGCACAATACCTCTGCCAAGGTTATTCAGTCCCTCAATCAGCTTTCCTCAACAAGCCTCATGACCGGCCAGGTACTGCAGATTACGGCAAGGCCCGATACGCTCAAAAAGCGCAAAACAGCTACCCACACGGTTCAGAAAGGCGACTTTCCCGGCAAGATCGCAAAAAGATACAATATGACACTCGATGAACTGCTTAAAATCAACAAGCTTAGCCGGACCGCCTTGCTCAAGCCCGGCCAGACCTTGGTGGTGAAGACCAAACAGTAATCCCGGCAAGACCATACATGCCTAAAACAATTAAGGCGTCCTGTTCAGGCAGGACGCCTTAATTGTTTTAGGTTTTCACATCATCCTTGCGCAGCCTTGGCGCTTTTCAATCACGGACACAGCTTCCTCCAGCCCCCTGCTCTTTTCAGCCGCTTCATGCCGGAGGCGCAAGCCCCGAAAACTTGGCCTTGAAAAATATGCCCTTCGTGCTATGATGAAAACCATAGCGCATATCGCGTGAAGCTTCCCCCAAATTTTTATTCAGCACAAAGAGGTTCGCTATGCTTCCAACATTTGATGAGGTTGTGCGGTTTCATGGCCATGTTTGCCCGGGCCTTGCCATCGGCTACCGCATGGCTTGCGCTGCTATGCGGGTCCTTAACGCCTCTCACTCCGACGATGAAGCGACGGTGGCAATAGTCGAGAACAGCGCTTGCGGGGTCGATGCGCTGCAGTGCGTAACCGGTTGCACCTTCGGCAAGGGCAATCTCATATTCCGGGATTACGGAAAGCATGTCTATACCCTGTATTCCCGCACAACCAGCAGGGGCGTGCGGGTGGCCTACCATGGCCGGGGAGTTCCCGACGGCCTGCGCGAAGACAAGACGGCTTTTGCACAGTGGGTTCTTGAGGCCCCCGTTGATGCCCTTCTGTCGCTTGAAGAAAAGCTGATGAAGGAGCCGGAGCCTGCCCAGCTTCACCGCTCTATTGCCTGCGCCCAGTGCGGAGAAATGGTCATGGAGACCCGCCTTAAACAAGTGGCCGGGAAAGCCGTCTGTATCCCCTGCGCTGAGCAGTACGGTGCTGCCTGATAGTCAACGCTCAACTCCTGTTCCCCAGATCAATCGGTGCGCAGCGGCGGTTGGTGAAATTCGCAAGCCCGGAGCTCCCATCGGGAGTTGTTCTGCCTGTTTTATAGTGTCTACCGGCTGCGGGTTTTGTCTCGCAAGATTTTATGCTATAGGTAATTAGTCAAGAACGTATCATCCAAAATCCGGCAGTTTAAATCCTGCATTGCGAAAAAAGTATTGATAAAGCAAAGCCTTGAAATGTTAGGATGGAAAGAAACTAATCATCCGGAGAATGAGCGATGAAACAGGACAGAGAGCCTTTAGCTGTGGACACTTTTGATGGTTGCATACATGTGGAGTGGGACCAGCAGGCAGCGTAACACCCTTGGGGCAGCCCCCATTTTTCATAGAAAAATCAAAAGTAATACAAGAGGTCGTATTGAAAAAAATAAAACTTTACATACCTGTTTCAGTCTTATCATTTTACACCTCTTATTAACGTTGGAAAGTATCCGAAAAGCCAATTTGAAGGACTTTTCAAATTTTTATTGTCTTTCGAAAACCATCGCCTATGGCGATGGTTCCTCAAGAAGGCAACTCAAACACGCCGTGTTTTTTGCTTCCGCCCT
>JAFGCP010000353.1 GCA_016932595.1 Deltaproteobacteria bacterium | reverse complement strand
TGCACCGTGCGAAGGCTGATGCCGAGCAGGCCGGCTATTTCACGGCTGCTTTTCCCTTCGGTGAGAAGCTTCAGAATACCCAATTCGCGATCGGTCAAAAGCGCCCGAACCCTGGGCCCCTGGCTGGTGCGCAACCGCGTCAGGTATTCCTCCATTGCCGGGGCGAGGCTCTGGGTAATGTAGGTCCGGCCTCTGCGGATAGCGTCGATTGCCTGCGCAAGCTCGTCGTTTGAATCTTCCTTGAGCAGGTACCCGTGGGCGCCGGCGGCAAGCACATGCTGCAGATATTCAACGCGCTTGTGCATGGTGAGAATCAGGACTTTCACCTCCGGGTATAACCTTCTGATTTCCCGTGTGGCCTCGATGCCGCCGATGCCCGGCATGGTGATATCGGCGATGACAAGATCGGGGGCGAGCTTACGCAGCAGCTCGAGCAGTTCAGCGCCGTTGCTGGCTTCGGCCAGCACCTGCAAGCCGGGAATTTCCTGGACAAGACGCCTGATGCCCTGGCGCAGGATTGTGTGGTCGTCTGCAAGAATTATGCGGTAGGCATTCATAATTCCACCCATGGTATGTCAGGAACATGTTTGTGCACGCTGCCCTTTCATGCGCCCGGTGGTGGCACGTATTCGTGCAAGCGGCCGGCCGCATGGACAGTTTCTGCCTGGGCGATTGACAGCCCATCCTAAGCAGCGGGCTGCATTTTTTTCCTTCGCAAATCGGTTACTGGTGGCGTCGGCAATAGACAAAAAATAAAATATAATTTTATTTATTGCAACTTTTTATTTTAAAAAAAGGTGCAATAACAATTAATGTGACGCTATAGCAGCAGAATATATGAGTATTTATACTTAGATAAAATGAGTATTTATGCTTATGGATTTAAATAAAAAATGCTGGTATGAAATCTGAAGTTTTTAACCTAATGTTTGGGGGTTGTATGAGATGCCAGTATGTAATTCAGCCTGATGACACGTTCGAAAACATAGCGTTGCAGTTTTACAACGAACCTTCGCTGGCGGACAAACTCCGGCAGTATAACGGCCTGCACCGCTGCGCCCGGATATTCGTCGGGCAGGTGATCGATATTCCCGCTGCCGCGGACCTTCGCGACCCGGGCCGGGCACAGGATGGGACGGCTCCGCCCCACGGTTTTGAGCAGATTCTGGACAGGTTCGGCAATATTTATGATTACTACAGCGAAGACGGCGGCTTTGAAGAAGCTGCATGGTGCGCCGACATGATGACCGTGACGGAACTGCCTTTTTCAGCAGCCCTTTCCTGGGATCCTTCGCGCCAGGTTAGAAAAATCCGCTGTCACAGAAAGCTTGCCGATATCATCAGTGATGCTTTTTGCGCCATACGAGAAGCAGGTCTGGCCGAAGAGATCATGACGGTGGGGGATTGCTATAATTTCCGGACCAGGCGCGTAAGCCGGAAACTGTCGACCCACTGCTGGGGCATAGCTCTGGATATCAATCCGGAATTGAACATGCCGGGATCTACGGGCCGAATGCCGCAGGAACTGGTAGAGCTTTTTGGCGCGTTCGGCTTTGCCTGGGGCGGTACGCTGCCCGGCAGGCACCGGGCCCCCATGCATTTTCAGTTCTGTCGCGGCTATTAGGCTGTATCGTGTTTTACAGGGCATTGCGGGCGCCCCGGCAGCGGGATGAAGGATCTGCTGTTTGGGCCTGGAGACCAATGGCTGTTCACCTGGCGCGGCGCCGGCAGCAGAGAGGACCGGCGACGCCTTCTGTTTTTCACAATGGCATCGGCAGCAGCCGGGCATGGTCCAAAACCAGCGGGCTGCGCCTTGGCACTTGTGCTGCGGCTCATATCGGGGTATACTGCTAGTAATGTTGAATCAGGAGTGCCGCCATGCCTATTTATGAATATGAGTGCAACAAGTGTAAGAAAAAGTTTGAGCTCGTGCTGATGAGTGTCAGGGAAAAAGCCGAGCCCGAATGCCCCAAGTGCAAATCAAAGGATGCCCGGAAGCTGGTATCGCGCGTGCGGTATGCTTCTGGGCCGGCAGAAGAAGGGCTTGCCTCAACCGTTGAAAGCCGCTTCCTGAAAAGCATGGGCGGCAGGGTCGATGACAGGACCCGCGGTGAAATCAAGCAGCTGGCAAAAACCGCCGCAAAGCGGGGCAAAAAGCGCTTTGATCACATGATGGATACGGGCAAGGCCGAGAGCGTGGATTATTGACAAAGCGCCGGCGCGACGCTCGTGCATTGCACCGTATTCTGTAGCCGCTTGCACCATGCAAGCGTATGGTTCGCACGGCCGTGCTCAGTTCTCGCAAACAGTGGCTTCTCGAGATGATACGCCTGTGCTCGAACCGCACGGGCTGCCTTCACCAAAAGCCCGTATGGTGCATTCGAGGCTATACATTTTGTGAAATACTTTAGATCGCACCACGAAGGTACTTCCGCCGCAGGTGTTCGGGAAAACGCTCGATGGCATAGCGCAGCATGGTTCTGGGCATGTCACAGCAGTGCGCTTTGAGGTACGCATGCGCGGTTTCCTCATCGCGCTTGCCGATTTCCCGGAGCATCCATCCCACGGCCTTGTGAATCAGATCTTCCCGGTCGGCAAGCAGCATGTCGGCAATGCGCAGGGTGTCGGCGTAATCACCCTGGCCAATGAAGTGCCAGGTCGCTATAACGGCGATCCTGCGCTCCCACATGACGGGAGAGGCTGCAAGCCGGTAAAGCGGTTCCCTGCAGCGCCTGAATAAATAATCGCCCATGATGTGATGGGCCGAGGCGTCCACGAGGTCCCAGCTGTTTATGTGGCGCGTGTTTTGCCTATAGACCCGGTAGATGCGTGCCCGCTGCCGGGCATCGCTTTTTTTGAAGGCGGCCACCAGGAGCAGCAGGGCCAGCAGACG
>JAFGCP010000352.1 GCA_016932595.1 Deltaproteobacteria bacterium | reverse complement strand
CCATGGCCCCCACGCGCTCGTCATCCGTGTTGATGATGGCCAGATCCTGCGGCCCGAGACCGGCAAAAAGCTCCTGCTTTGCCGCAGCTACCCTGTCGAGGGTTTTCAGCTGCTCGAGATGCGAAGGCCCCACATTGGTTATAATGCCTATGTCGGGATCACAAATCCGGGAAAGCCGTGCAATCTCCCCTGGTTCGCTCATGCCGAGCTCGAGCACAGCTGCCTGATGTGCCCGTTCAAGCTGAAAGAGCGACAGCGGCAGCCCGATGAGATTATTAAAGTTGCCGGGATTTTTCAGCGTCGGAAACACCCGCTCGACAATAAGGGCCGCCATCTCTTTGGTGCTTGTCTTGCCGTTGCTGCCGGTAATGGCAACGACCTTCACATCAAAAAGACTGCGCCAGAAGGCCGCAAGATCGCCAAGCGCCTGCAGTGGATCAGCAACCTCTATAAGCGCGGAAGCAGGTGGTGACACTGCCGCAGCTGCCGCGCAGGCCGCATGACCTTTTTTGATAAAACAGGCGGCGCCTTTGCCGAGAGCCTCCGCAATATAGGCATGCCCGTCGGCACGGCTGCCCACAAGGGGAACAAACAAACTGCCGGGCCCGGCCAGCCGCGAATCAATAATTACCGCAGAAACCGGCTGCCCGGCCCTTCCCTGAAGGAGCCTGCCCTGTGTTGCCGCAAGTATCTGCTGAAGCGTCAGTTCCATATCGTTCCTGCTGCGACTTGCATGCTCAGGCGCCGAGTATCCGGCGCGCTTCCTCGCGATCGTCAAAATGCAGCTTTGTGCTGCCTATCTGCTGATAATCCTCATGGCCCTTGCCGGCAATAAGCACCACATCGCCTGCTCGGGCCATACCAAGCGCTTTCTCAATTGCCGCGCGCCGGTCTGCAATGACGCAGTAGCCCCTGTCCGCTGACAATTCCGAATCAAAACGCTCAATCCCCAGAGCTGCAATGCCCTGCTCGATCTGGCTGATAATGAAGCCCGGCTCCTCGCTGCGCGGATTATCGGATGTGACGATAACAAACGTGCTCAGCCGTGCGGCAACACTGCCCATGACCGGCCGCTTTTCACGGTCACGGTCCCCGCCGCAGCCGAAAACAGTAATGATACGCCCTGCGCCGGCGGCCCGCAGCGTTTCAAGCACATTTTTCAGGGCGTCTCCCGTATGGGCATAATCGACAAAAACCAGAAGCCCCCGGCTGTTTGCAATGCGTTCCATCCTGCCGGGGGCGCCGGGCATGGCGGCAATGCCGGTTCGTATTGCCCCGGCGGGTATGCCAAGCGCAGATGCCGTTGCCACCGCGCCAAGAATATTGGCAAGGTTATACCGGCCGATAAGATTGGAGGAGACCTCTATGCTTCCCTGCGGCGTTGCAATCACGGCGGCGATGCCGTCAAGGGTCACAGAGCTTGCCTGAGCATGAACGTCCCCCTGCGAAAAACCGAATGTCAAAGCCCCGCAGGGGCTCACCTTAAGAAGTTCAGTGCCCAGGGGATCATCGATATTGATGACGGCTCTCGTATGCTGCTTGCATGATGCGGACAAAAGTTCTGTAAAGAGCAGCTGCTTGCTGCGAAAATAATCATCCATGGTCAGGTGATAATCAAGATGCTCGGGCGTGAGATTGGTAAACAGGGCTGCGTCGAAATGGCACTGCCCGACGCGCCCCTGCTTCAGGCCGTGTGACGATACCTCCATAACCGCAGCATCAACTCCGTCTGCCGCCATCAGGGCAAACATCCGCTGAAGCTCAAGCTGGTCCGGCGTGGTTCGCTCAGCGGCGATACGGGTGCTGCCCCAGCGATAGGCGACCGTGCTCACAAGCCCCGTCGTCCGGCCTGCAGCCTGAAAAACAGCTTCAAGCAGATAGGCCGACGTGGTCTTGCCGTTGGTGCCCGTAATGCCCACCAGCTGCATCCCGCGTGTCGGCTCCCCGTAAAACCGCGCGGCAAGGCGCCCCAGGGCGAGGCGGGCATCGGGAACGACGATATTGACAACTCCAGGCCTCTCATAGGGCTTTTCCGTAACAAAAATTCGTGCGCCCGAGCTCCAGGCCTCATCAAGCCAGGCATAGCCGTCGGTTTTTGTGCCCGGTAAAGCGACGAAAAGGCTTTCAGAGAAAGCCTTTTCGGAATGGGTCACAATGGCGGCTATATCGGTGTCCCGATCGCCGCTGCACTGAAACTGCTCTAGAGATGTAATGAGTTCTTTAAGCTTCATCAAGCTTTGCCAGTTTGACAGGTTCTGTTCGAATCTCCTTGAGCAGGTCCGGATCCTGAACCGGAGCCGGTTCAGGCGGCACATGCAGATAATTAAGCATGGCATTTGCCATGCGGCTGAAGGCCGGGGCAGCGATCTCCCCGCCGTATCTCATGCGCTGAGGTTCATCGACAAGCACGATGATGGCGAGCCGCGGATCATCGGCAGGGACAAATCCGGCGAATGAGGCTATGATTTTTGAATGCGAATACCCGCCCTGATCTATTTTCTGCGACGTGCCGGTCTTGCCTGCAACGCAGTAGCCCTCAACCGCAGCCTTTGTGCCTGTACCGCCCGGCGCAACAACCTGCTTGAGCATGTCGCGCATGATGCCGGCCGTCTTCTCTGAAATAACCCTGCGCTTCACGACCGGGCCGTTCTGCTTGACAACAGCGCCGGCGCCATCAACAATGCGCTTGACTATCTGGGGCTGCATAAGCATACCGCCGTTTGCAATGGCGCTGTAGGCTGTCACCATCTGCAGGGGCGTTACGGTTATGCTTTGCCCGAAAGAGATCGCGCTCTGCGTATGCTCGGAGCAGTTTTTCAGCGACGGCATGAAGCCGCTCTGCTCCGCCGGCAGGCTGATGCCGGTTTCAGCCGTAAAGCCAAACCTGCGGATATACTGATACATCTGCTCTTTGCCCAGCTGTTTGCCGATTTTGCTTACGCCGATATTGCTGGAGCGCTTGATGATGCTTGCAACATCGAGCCAGCCGTAGGCATGCACATCGTGGATCACGCGTCTGGCAACGCGATACGAACCGTTCTCGCAAAAAAACATGTCCGAGGGCTTGACGATGCCCTCTTCCAGCGCCGATGCGACAAGAAATGTTTTAAATGTCGAGCCGGGCTCATAAATATCTGACACAGCCCGGTTGCGCCATGATTCGCGCGCCGATTCGGCATATTGATTGGGATTGAACAGGGGGCATACGGCCGATGCCAGAATTTCGCCCGTCCACGGGTCCATAACGATTGCGGTTCCGCCTTTTGCCTCAGACAGCGCCACGGCGGCCTGAAGCTCTTTTTCGGCGATATGCTGGATATTTTTATCAATAGATAAAAGAAGGTCATTGCCCTGCCGGCTCTGATCCAGCGGCTGGAGGCCCTCAACAAAAACATGCCTGCCTTTTGCATCGCGGTCGGCAAACAGCTTGCGGGATTTTCCTTTAATGATGCGGTCATACTGCCGCTCGATTCCTTCAAGGCCCTGCGAATCGACACCGACAAAGCCGAGAACCTGCGCTGCAAGCTCCTTCTGCGGATAGAACCGCTGGCTCTCCTTGAGAAATCCGACGCCTTCTATCTTCAGGGCCTTGATCTTATCTGCCTGCGTCGGCGTCACCTTGCGCTGAAGCCAGACAAACGGTTTCGTGCTTGCAAGAATACGGTAGACCGCCTGCGTCGGCATCTCAAGAATCGGCGCAAGCAGCTTTGCAGCGCCCTTCGGGTCGCGAACAAGACCGGGCCTTGCGTACAGGGACTCGACATCAAGGCTGGCTGCCAGCTCCGCCCCGTTTCTATCATAAACGGTTCCGCGGTATGGCATGAGCTCAACGCTGGTCATGTACTGGCCCTGAATAATCTCGGTCAGCTCGCCGGACTTCAGCACCTGAAGAAAATACGCCCGCAGGCCGGTCACGGCAAACAGCACCATGAAGCCCATGGCTATAAAGCGGATATTTTTCGCAAGCTCGTTTCGTGATTTCATTTTTACCATGGCACGATCACCACCTGTGTTTTTCTGGGCAGGGTCATGCCCAGCCGGTTGAGTGCTATCGTCTCGAGGCGCGATGACGATTTGAGCGCCGCCCGTTCGACTTTCAGCTTTTTATTCTCCTGAACGAGCTCCTCGTGCACTTTATGATCATCGGAAATACGATAACCGATTTCGAGCGAATAAATCCGAACCCAGAGGAATATGAAAAATGCCAGCATAATGACTGCGCACATGAAGATAATGCATGCCATGTCCATGCGGGAAACATCGGTGTCCCGCCGCACATGCTGGCGGGCAAGAACATTTGTATGAATAAATTTTTCGGCCGACGCTATAAAATTCTGCATGGTCAGTGCAGCCTTTCCGCAACGCGAAGCCGTGCGCTCCGCGAGCTCGGGTTACGCGTTACTTCTTCATCCGCTGCATACACAGGCTTGCGGGTAAGCACCTTGATCCGCTGCGTGCCGCCGCAGACGCAAACAGGAAGGCCCGCCGGACAGTGACATTTTTTTTCCCAGTCCCGGAACCTGTTTTTAACTATGCGGTCTTCGAGGGAATGAAACGAAATGGCCAGCAGACGTCCGCCGGGGGTGAGAAGCTCCAGTGCCTGGTCGAGCCCTTCCTTAATCGCCTCAAGCTCATCATTGACAGCGATGCGCAGCGCCTGAAACGTCCGCGTGGCCGGATGCAGTCTGTCGGGGTGGAACCTGGCCGGAATCGCCCGAAAAACCGTATCTGCCAGACCGCCAGTTGACAGATTGCCGTTGCGGGCTGCAGCCTCTTTCACAGCACTGGCTATCCGCCGGGCAAAGCGCTCTTCTCCATAGACACGGATAATGTCTTCGAGCTCCCGGGCAGACAGCCTTTTTACAAGATCCAGTGCCGTCTGAGGCATGCTTGTGTCCATTCTCATATCCAGCGCTCCATCGTTTGAAAAACCAAAACCCCGTGCGGGATCTTTCAGCTGCGGCGTTGAAACGCCGAAATCAAACATGATGCCGCCGATTGCCGCAATTCCTTCCCGCTCAAGAAGCCGGGTAAGATGCCTGAAATTTCCATGCAGCAATGTCACTTTTTTTTTAAACGGCTCAAGCGTTACACGCGCCCTCTCAAGCCCCGCCTGATCGCAGTCGATGCCGATCAGGCGGCCAATGCCCCCGTAGCGCTCAAGAAGCCCGAGGCTGTGCCCTGCGCTGCCGAGCGTGGCATCGACAAAAACATCGCCATTCCGGCAGCACGCATAATCAAGCACCTCTTTATAAAGAACGGGTACATGCCGTGCAGCCATCGTCCTTACAGGCCCACATCCTGCCTGAAGGCACGGATTTCGGCTGTTTCCGGGCTATCCATAATCGTCTGCATATTTCCGTAAAAACGCTCGGAATTCCAGATTTCAAAATGATCGTCCATGCCGACAAGCACGACGTTTTTTTCAAGATTGGTCTTTGTTTTAAGGGTGTAAGGAACAAGAATCCTCCCCTGCTTATCAAGCGGGCAGTCATTGGCGGAACCGAGTATCAACCTTTTCAGATCGCGGTCAAAAGGGGTCACTTCCTGACGGTTACGAATCTTAGAGGCTTTTTCCATCCACTCGGCGGTAGGGTAAGCAACAAGGCATTTATCCAGACTGATAGTCAGGATAAGCAGGCTTTCCTCCCTCTTATACAGCGCTTCACGAAACTTGACCGGCAGCATGATGCGCCCTTTATCATCGATGGCCAGCTCATTTGTTCCACGAAACATAGTCTATACCCCAATAATTTTGGGAAAGCATTATACTTTAATACCAGAATCTCTCACTTTTTACCACCCTATTTCAGAATATAGACTCTCGACATACCGGTTGTCAATAAAAAAAATGAAGCTTTTTCAAATGATTTTAGGCCTAGCGCTACTTAAAAACACAAAATGAAGTATAGTACCCCTTAAAGATCATCAACATATGGTGGTTTTGTGAAATAAAAATATATTTAAAAAACCGGAATATTTTTTAATTTTTTATTTCATTCGTACGGTTAACGGTCTTTTAAGAATCCGATACATCAAAAAAAACTTTATATTTCCCTCAATGACTACCCCGGTTTTTGATTCGTTTTGCAGATAAAGGCCTTGCAACATTTTCAGTGAAGTTATAATCTTGAATTCAAACACGTGAAAACATGCATGAAGGCTCATATGCGGACAGGCAAATTCCTAAGTAAAATCAATATTATAATACTTTTTATGCTTTCTTTCTGGGCAACGGCGCCGGCAGGGCACTGCCAGGCCGGACAGCAGTCATTCACCGTACAAGTCATGTCCGGCTCCGATAAAGAGGCGGCTTCACGGTTTGTTGAAGAACTTATACAGAAGGGATTTGATGCCTTTATTGCTGAAGTTCCGGGAAAAGAAAAAACTCTGTACAAGGTCCATGTGGGTAATTGTACGCACAGAAAAGATGCCGCACAGCTTTATGAAGCCTTGCGCATGAAAGGTATTGCAGGCTGGATAACGCAGGGCCTTGAGCCTCCTGCACAGGAACATGCTGAGGAAAAACCCGAGCAGGTACAGCCACAGCCCCATGAAACGGCAGCAGAGAAAAAGGCTGCTGTAAAAGACGAACCTGAGGCTCGGGCTGAGCTTCAGCCGGAGCCCGCCCCTGCTGCAGAAGAGAAGCCTTTTGTTCTTATCATACATCCTGTTCCCACATTTGCAGACGAGGAAACACCAGCCAAGGCTTCCATCGAAAAAGCGGTTCAACCGGTTTCACAACCCGCAAAAACATATAAATATTTCAACCCCGTGGACAAAACCATCCATATCACCACAGGCATTGAAGCAGTCCCTGTGAGCTGCCGCAGACTGATTGGGGAAATAGCCATATACCCCGTTTATTTCAAAAGCATTAACCTGCGGGACATGAGCATGAAGCTGGACATTGAGGGCGCAAACCAGGAGGTGCTTCTTGAAGGCATAACCCAACCGGTCCGGGAGCCGCCGGTTCAAACAATCGGCAATTTTGAAGCCGCCCTGAGGGCGGCGCCGCTGCGAATTAAATATTATCCGCAACGCACCGATCCGGACGGCACGCTGCACGGCAGCATTTTCTTCAAAGACGGAGTATCCGTTGAGCGCGACATGGTCCGGCGGGGGCTTGCCGCATGCGCGGACGACAGCCTGCCGTGGCTTCTGCATAAAGCCTGCTCTGATACTGCCGGTCAGGCATCTGAACAACCAGGCCCGTCTACGAAAACACAGCATTAAAAACTTCCTGCTTCTCGGAGGGATGAGCCCAATCAGGCTGAGCCGGCAAGGGCTGTTCCCTGCACACAAAGCACGCCGCAGCACTGCAGCATTGAGACTTCTGCATGTGAGCGGGCATCGCAGCAGGCCTTCTGCTCTTCGGCTGCAGTGAATCTGTTTATAAAAAACTTTTTTTATGCTATGAAATGCCGATTAACATTATGATATATTCGGCCCACCGTTCACGGGCCCTTTTGACAAACAGGAGAAAGTGTAGATGAAAAAAATCGGATTCGGCACGCGTCCATCTGAAGTAAAAAAACGGGGTAAAAACATAGATTTCGGAGACACTCCCAGGGAAGAACCCCAGGGCAGCTACATAGGACAGATATATACGCCCAGGAAACCGCCCGGAAAAGCCAAGTCAACGCTGACCTTCGGCAAAATACTGCTCCTTGCCCTTGCATCCATGGTAATCGGCATACTCATTGGCGGCTTTCTTCTTTTTGATTTTTCATTCGACCTTGCCGTCGACAGCATGCAGCTCATAACCGCAGGCCGCGAGACAGAGGTTAAAAACGGCAGCTCCATCACCATTAAATACGCCGATGGGCTGAAATTAAAATCAATCTTCTACAAGGGCTTTTACCGGTTTCTCCCCCCGAAAGACGTGCAGGTCTCAGTTGCCGGCATAAAGGATACGACCAATCGTTTTCTTGATGACCTGATCCCGCTTTTAAAACCCGAAGAGCGCATGAGCTATGACATCGTCTTCACGCGGGGCAGCGCCGATCTGGGTAAAATCACGCTGACCCTTGACATGGGGCCCCAGGACTGGATACTGCGCGCCGATGCCCTTGAAAACAAGAATGCGCAGGCCGAGTGCTATAAAAAAGCAGTGGCGCTTAATCCCGACTCGCATGACGCTCATAATGCATTGGGCAAACTCTACGAGTCCGAACGGAAATTCAAGCAGGCCATACCTGAATATGAAGCCGTCCTTCGAATCAAGCCGGATGATATGCAGGCCATGCTGAGCCTGCTCAGCCTGTACAAAAAGACCGGCATGGAGGAGAAAACGCTCGACTTGTATCAAAAGCTGGCCAAAGCCGATCCCAAGCGGGCCGACGACTACAGCTCCCGGGCCGGCGCGATTGCCGAAAAACAGGGCTCGGATGAAAAAGCCCTTGCAATCTATCAGACACTGCTTAACAAAAACCGCGGCAATATTGATGCACGGCAAAAAATAATAAAGCTCTACGAAAAAAGCAAAAAGTGGGACAAGGTGATCGAACATGTCAAAGTGCTGATCGATCTCGATCCGAAAAACGCCGACCTGTATCTGTATCTTTCCGATATCTGCTATAAGAAAAATGATATCGCGGGTGCTCTGGCCGCTGCTGAGAGGGCGCAGAAGCTGCGGCCCAATGATTCATCCATCTTTGTCCAGCTTGCCGTCTTGTCTGAAAAAGCCAAAAAAAACGATCTGGCAATTGGCTATTATCAAAAGGCTGTAAAAACAAATCCCAAGAAAAATCCTACTTTATACAACAATCTCGGCATGCTCCTGGAAAAAAAAGGCGCCAGAAAAGAGGCCATACAGAACTATGAAATGGCCGTTGCGCTTAATTCGAAAAATATAGCATTTGCAAAAAATCTGGCTGATGCCTATGAAAAAGAACAGCAGTGGAAAAAAGCGGCTGAGATGTATGAACGGATAACCGTTCTTGACAAGGGCAGCAGTGAGTCCCTCGAAGCGGCAGCGGTCCTCTGGTACAAGGCGGGCGACAAGGAGAAATCGCTCGGCGCATATAAAAAACTTGCGGCAACCCAGCCGAAAAAAATACTGTGGCATCAAAAGCTTGCCTATCTCTATGAGGAGGTAAACAAAATCGATGATGCCATGGCTGAGTATAAAGCAGTTCTAGCGCTCGATCCGGCCAATGCGGAGGCAAAGCAGAAACGCGTCGAACTGGCAAAACGGAAGATAAAAAGCAGGGGAAAATAACTTCAGCACAGGAGCTTGCAAGGCTCTACTAAAAGTGCCCGCATTTTTCCAAAAACCCAACCACAGCATCTATTGTCCCCTGGGGGGTTGAAGCGCCGGCCGTTATTCCGACGGTTGCGGCGCTTTCAAACCACGCCAGATCAATATCATCCTTTGACTGGATCCAGTGGCTGCGCGGATTTAATTCGCGGGCTATTTCATACAGCCTTCTCGTATTGGCGCTTGACCGCGAGCCTATAACCAGCACCACATTACACGCTTTGGGCAGTGTTTTTATTTCCTGCTGACGGGTGGTTGTTGCCTTGCAAATGGTATTGCAGACCTCCAGTTCCTTGAAATGAGGCTTTAGTGCATTGACGATGGCCTGCACATTCTCCGCCTTCTGCGTCGACTGCACGACCACGCCTGCCCGATCAACCCCCTTTAACTCTTCCCAGGGTATGTTTTCTGCCGAATCAATAATAGTGACGGGAGCCTCAATCTGCCCCCGTATCCCCTGCACCTCTTCATGATCGCCATCCCCGATGATGATCACGCGCAAGCCACGCGTATAAAAGTCATCAACTATTGTATGAATCTCCTTGACCATGGGGCATGTGGCGTCAACGATGCTATAGCCCCGCCGCTGTGCATCCGCGACTATGTGTTTTGACGCGCCATGGGCTCGAATAAGCAGTGTCTTGCCTCTGCCGTCCCCAAGCGCATCGACCTTTCTGACTCCTGCAGCCTCTACCTGGCGCACAACATCCTCATTGTGAACAATATCGCCCAGCATTTCCACCCTGAAGCCCTGCCTGGCCGTGTCGAGGGCTGTTTTAATAGCCCGCCGTACGCCGAAACAAAAACCAGCTGACGGTGCAACGGTAATTCTCATGAAACGAATCCTTGCATATTTCCTTTTATGGTGCGGCGTGCAGTGCCATTCCAGCAGCTGCCGGCTCCCCTTACTGCACACCATATGTCCGCTTATATCCCATGCCGCACACAGGCACAAGAGACTTTTGGCGCATATGCCTGTGCCTGTTCAAAAACAAACAGCTCTGAAGTCGCACTACTATCTCACTGAAAATCAGAAAAAAGGCCCGATGCTGTGTGCATCGGGCCTTTTACTGAGCAATATTGACTGCCAGTGCAGTCAACTTCCGTTTAACTGAAGCTTACCTTACCGTGAGTTCCCCGCAGGCTTCCGCTGCCGGATCGCCATAGGTAACTGTCACGATATAGTCGTCTGCCACAAGCTGGAACGGACGCGCAAAGCCGAAACCGAATATTAATCTCTTGCCGAGTTTAATATGAATGAGGTCATTGATGGCATCAGTACCCCAATCGATGGATATAGGCCGGTCGAATTCAACGCCGCTGTCCCTCTCAGCTATGATGACAAAGAGCGAAAACGGATTTACGAAAGAGAGCAGTTTAAAAATCGTCCCGGGAATGATCCTGAGGTTCTGTTCGCACACGGGCGGCGGGGTCTCATTATCACTCTTAATGCCGGACACCAGGCCGATTGAGTTAAACAGCGTTTCTGCGGTAAACTGTGTGCTGTCATTGTCTTTTGTGAAATTAGCCGGTAAAATTTCAGCAAAAGTTACATTATCGAAAGTAGCCCCTTCAAACACAATGTAGGTGAGATTGGCAATACCTAATTTCGCTGCCGTATCATTATCCGGCTGTACGATTGTTACCGGTGTCGTGCCGCGCGTGCCGCTGGCCAGGCAGGGAGCTGTATTTCCCAGGAACGTAACATTGTCCAGAGCCTGAGTGATGCTCACATCCTGTACGCCGTTGGGTCCCGGAGCTTTGTAAAATGGATTGGCAACGCATACGCAGTTGGCCGAACCAGAGTAATTATCCGGGTCGCACTGTGCAAACGGATCAATATCCTCAAGGCAAAGCTGCTGAGCGGTTACATCTTCCAGGCACTGGCAATTTGCTGCTGTATCATTGTCGCACAGCGTAAAGGTCTCATTGTCTATGCTTGAATTGTCAAAACAGATATTTGTGGTTGTGGTATTGTCATAGGTGAACTTCCAGTCTCCAACCCAGTCCGCGCATTCGGCCTGATTGGCCGGGGGAGGCGTGCAGGCTGAATGGCAGGTAAGGCAAGACGATGAAGTGCCATGAGCCACCACCAGGTTGCATGCGCCCACATCACCAGTGGGGTGGCATACGATACAGGTAGATGACGCAACATTTTTACCGGCCACGCCGCCCGCATGACATGAATCGCAAGCGACGGCAGCGCTCGTATGCGCGGTGTGTTGAGCGCCACTGCCGCCGGCAAATGTATGGCATGCCAGGCAGCCGCCGTCCGGTGTGGATGTTACATTTTCATACGCATAACCCTGCTGCGTCCCGGCAAAAAGCAGTGCCGCGAACAACAGTACCCCTGTGAGTACTAGCTTTTTCATACTTTCTCCTCCCAAATAGTTATTAATAAACAAAAAAACCAATAACACAAAAAAAAATATATTTCAGCATCCATTGAATGCATAATTTGGAATATAGTTATTAGATTTAGCTAGTATTGTACGAATTGTCAACTGCTTTTTGCATTAATTTTTTTTATTCATTATTATAAAAATTATTATAAGAAATTACTCTCAAAAAGGGTACGCCCCTGATCCCTGAAGATTTACACATACCCGCTCTGTCATT
>JAFGCP010000048.1 GCA_016932595.1 Deltaproteobacteria bacterium | reverse complement strand
GTATAAAAAAGTTGTTGATTATGTAAATAAATAAAGGAGGGTGGCATGAAAAACAACGGGAGAAATCATTCGATGATAGAACACTATATAGAGCGCATACGAACAGTGTATAGCGATAAAGACCGCAAGCCCCTTTCTCGTATAGTAAAAGAAGTTTTTACTGCATCCGTAGCTGCACGAAGCTTTGCAACTCATTATTTTACCAGCTTTCTGTATAAAAGAGGCGTCGAAAATTATCTGGACTATGTGAGCCACAAAGAATGGCACCATATGCAGAACGTATTAGACGATGTCGAACTGCATGACATTCTCAACGACAAGATATATCTTCAGGCCTATTATGAGCGATCAGGCATTCCTCTGCCGCGTCAGCTTGGCTATAATGTCCGTGAGAAGCTTATTTTGAAAGATCAAGACAGATGGGTGTCGCTGGACCTGGTAACTCCTGAGGCCACGCTTGCCGCCGTAGAAAAGCTGCTGGCTGCTTCCAAAAAGGGCTCGATGTTTATCAAGCCGATCAGGGGTTCGGGGGGGCATGGCGTTCGTAGGATTCGGAGCGGAGAGGTGACGCTGACAATGATAACGGAGCTGCGGGAATATCTTGTGTCTGGCTCTTTTATCATTCAGGAAGAAGTTATACAGCATCAGGAGATGTCTCGTCTTAATCCGAGTAGTCTCAACAGCATACGGATAGACACGTTCAAAAAGCCGGGTGGAACTCCGGAGGTGTTGTCGGCGTTCATGCGTACGGCTGTTGGAGAAACCTGTGTCGACAATACCGGTTCGGGCGGGGTTTATGTGGGCATCAATCTGGAAGACGGAACCCTGAAACAGCAGGCATTCCGTGAACTTGATTTTGATGCAGCCATATACACCGCGCACCCAACAACAGGCGTTCAGTTTCAGGGGTTTCAGATTCCCTTTTTTGAAGTCGTGAAGCAAATGGCCGTTGAAGCCGCTAACTGGTTACCTAAAGCGCTGGTGGGATGGGATATAGCAGTTTCTGAAACAGGCCCGGTACTGATTGAAGGCAATGCTTTATATTATAATATGCAGGCATCTGACATGACCTACGGCGGATATCGGAGAAATCCGGTTTATAAAAAAGTTGTTGATTATGTTACGAAAGAGTTAAAGTTATAGCTGTGCTGTTAGGACCGCTAAAACACTATCTTTTCCTAAGGAATTTGTTATTTTGACAAAGCCTTAAGTACGACGAGAGAATGCACTTCTTGTTTATCTGCATAGCCAGCGGGCCGAGTAATCGTTTTTTCCTCGGGGGATTATGGAGATGGGTTTTGTATGAATGTTAATGATATGCAGATTATAAATGATTTTTGCCGCTGCAGGAGATTTCTGAAATGAATAAAGGCCTTCAGGAAAAGGCCTGCTCTGACATGGTTGACAGCGATTCGCTGACCCTGCCACGCATGTTCTATTATGTTGTCAAGCCTTTGATACCTGATTGGCTGCGGCTTCAGTTGCGCCGAATGCTTGTTCGCCTGAAACGGAAAAAGTATGCAGACGTGTGGCCGGTTTTTGAGCCTGCTGCTGTAAGCCCTGCGCAGTGGTCCGGCTGGCCCGGAGGAAAGCGTTTTGCTCTTGTACTCACTCATGATGTGGACACTGCGGAGGGCAATGAAAAAGTCCCGCTGCTGATGGACATTGACAGGTCTTTAGGGTTTAAATCAACTTTTTTTTTCGTTCCTGCAGACTATGAGCATCCGGACAGGCATCATGAACTGCTCCGGCGCAATGGCTTTGAAATCGGCGTCCACGGGTATAAGCATGACGGCAAGCTGTACCTGTCCGAAGCTATTTTTAACAAAAGAGCCGTTCAGATAAATCATTTCATTGATACGTGGAAGGCGGCAGGGTTCCGAGCCCCCTGCATGCATCATAACCTCACATGGCATCATCGGCTGAATATACTCTATGACTCCTCAACCTATGACACGGATCCCTTTGAGCCTCAGGGCGGCGGCATTGGTACGATTTTTCCGTTCATTGTTACGGACCCAGCTACCGGGCATTCCTATGTGGAGCTCCCCTATACGCTGCCCCAGGATCATTTGCTTTTTGTGCTGCTGCAGGAAAAGACCATAGACATCTGGAAGCGCAAGCTGGACTGGATCGTCAGCAAAGGCGGTATGGCGCAGGTGATATCCCACCCTGACTACATGACCTTTCATGGCGAACGCGGCGCTTTGGGGTCATATCCCTCTGATCTGTATGTAGACTTTCTGCGCTATATCCGGGAAACCTACGAAGGCCAATACTGGCTGACGACGCCGGGCGAAGCAGCCGCATTCTGGAAGGAGCGCACAGGCCGTTCTGCCGGGGCGCAGACTGCTGAGAAGAGCGTTTCGGCCCGGCAGCGGCAGCCGCGCAGCTGCATGCTCGTTTTTTCCTATTATCCCTTTGATGTGCGCGTGAGGCGCGAGGCCGAGGCCCTCCAGAACAGCGGCATCCAGGTAGATGTTATCTGCCTGAGGGCCCCGGGGCAGGTACAGCAGGAGGCCTTTAATGGCGTCAATGTATACCGGCTGCCCATGGATCGCTCCCGGAAAGGCAGGCTGCAGTATGTTCTGGAATATTTTGTTTTCTTTGTTCAGGGGTTTGCGAAGATGACCCGTCTTTATTTTGAAAAGCGGCATGATGTCATGCATATTCATAATATGCCCGACTTTCTTGTTTTCTGCGCCCTTATTCCGCGGCTGGCCGGCGCGAAAATCATTCTTGACCTGCATGACCCGACGCCGGAAGTGTATATGGCAAAATATTTTATAAACGGCGATCATGTGATGATCAGGGCCTTGCGGTTTATTGAAAAGATATGCATTCGCTTTGCCGATATTGTCATCACGCCGAATATAGCTTTCAAGAAACTTTTCGCCGGGCGCAGCTGCCGGCAGGAAAAAGTGCATATCATCATGAATTCGCCGCAGGAGACTATTTTTTTATCGAACACAGCTGCTGCGGACCCCGGGGGCATGCCGGTTAAAAAGCATTTTACCATCATGTTTCACGGAACGATTGTCGAGCGCCATGGCCTGGATACCGCCCTGGAAGCTTTGCTGCTGCTGCGGGAAAAAATACCGGGCCTGCGGTTCGAAGTCTACGGGAACGGCGATTTTGTCGAGCGTTTTTTAGCGCTGCGTGAGGAGTTGGGGCTGCAGGACATAGTTTTCTATCATGGCCCTGTTCCGGTGGAAACAATTGCTGAAAAGATCAGGACAATTGATGTCGGCCTTATTCCGAACAAGCGCAGCGCCTTTACTGAAATTAATTTTCCGACGCGCATCTTCGAATACCTCTGCGTCAGCAAGCCGACCATTGCTCCCAGAACGCAGGGCATACTCGACTATTTCAGCGACGGGGAGATTTTCTTTTTTGAGCCCGATAACCCGCAGAATTTGAGCGAAAAGATATTTGAGGTATATGCTCATCCGGACAGGGCGAAAGAAAAAGTCGGCAGGGGAAGAGCCGTGTACCAGCGCCATACATGGCAGGACGAGCAGAAGCGGCTGGTCACAATAGTCGATACTTTGATTGCCGGGTAGAGTATTGTGCCGCACATACAGCGGCTTCACAATCGTGTACTGTCGTAATACCTATCGAAAGGGGTTTTGTTTATGAATATCAGCATTTTCGGCTTGGGCTATGTTGGAACCGTATGCGCCGGCTGCCTTGCAAAAGACGGGCATAAAGTCATCGGCGTTGATCCAAACGCGCATAAAGTGAATCTTATTAATACGGGCGCCAGCACAATCATTGAAGATGACATAGGGGATATTATTAAAGCCGCGGTTGCAGGTAAAAGGCTTTCTGCCACCGACAGCTGCAGCGATGCGATTGCCAAAACCGATATTTCCCTTGTGTGCGTCGGCACGCCGAGCCAGCCCAACGGAGACCTTGACATTTCTCAGCTCAAGCGGGTGTGCACACAGATCGGCAGGGCGCTGCAGCGCAAAAGCGCGCCGCATCTGGTTGTTATCAGGAGCACGGTTATACCGGGCACGACGGATGATATTCTGGTCCCCCTGCTAGAAAAGCATTCGGGGAAAAAATGCGGCCACGGGCTGCTTGTGGGGTATAATCCGGAGTTTTTGCGCGAAGGCACCTCTGTCTATGACTATTATAACCCCCCGAAAATAGTTATCGGGCAAATGGGCGCCCGCCCGACCAGCCTGTCGAAGATATACAGGGATCTGCCGGCGCCCCTTATTATTACGGAGATTCGCACTGCTGAAATGGTCAAATATGCCGACAACTCATTTCATGCGGTCAAGGTCGTGTTCGCAAATGAAATCGGCAATATCTGCAAGCAGCTCAAGGTCGACAGCCATGAGGTTATGCGCATTTTCTGCCAGGATACCAAGCTGAACCTGTCGCCGTATTATCTCAGGCCGGGCTTTGCTTTCGGCGGCTCATGCCTTCCTAAAGATATACGGGCCATGCTGTACCGGGCAAAAACCCTGGACCTGTCGGTGCCCATGCTTGCGTCAATTCTGCCGAGCAATGAGCTGCAGGTCAAGGCCGCCCTTGACATGGTGGAAGCGGGCGGCAGCAAAAAGATCGGGCTTCTCGGGCTGAGCTTTAAGGCCGGCACTGACGACCTGCGCGAAAGCCCCCTGGTCAAGCTGTCGGAGTTTTTGATCGGCAGGGGCTATGATTTGAAAATTTATGATGAAAATGTTTCGCTGGCAAAAATTTTCGGCGCTAATAAGCAGTATATCGAGGAGGGCATCCCCCATATTTCATCGCTCATGTGCCCGGATATCCAGACCCTGCTGGCGCATGCCGGCACGCTGATTATCGGCAATTACACAAAGAAATACTGGAAAGCTTTAAAAGACGGCATAGCAAAAAAGACCGTCATCGATCTTGTGCGATGCAATGATATTATGAAAGCCGGGCCTGCCCGCTATTATGGCATTGCCTGGTAGCAGCCGCGGCTTGACCGCTTCAGTACAGCCCCACACAGTAAAGGGGGTAAGAAAACAGAATTTGTAGGCTGGACAAAGAACCTGCTTTTTACGCAATGCCTACACTATCACCGGACATGCTTTGCTTTGTGCGGTCTGCAATAAAGGCACTGCGTCAGGTTCGTGTCCGGCTTTTTGCCCCCTTGTTTGGGGGGCTTTGTACCTAAGCGCGGCCTGCCTGCGACGTGTATCAGGCCGGTGCGCAGTACATGTTGTGTGAAGCATAAACAGAAAGGGGCCATGGAGTGAGCGCGAAAAAGGATTTGATAGAAAGCAGCCTGCATAAAGTAGAAAAATGGGTTGAGGAACATGGTTATAAAGCCTATGAGCCCTTTGATGGTCTCTCGTCTTTTTTCCGCCCCTTGACATTCGGCAATTTGTTTCTTGATCGGCTGCTGATGCAGCTGGTCCGCCAGTCGCCCGTTAATCTCCGGCCTTTATTCGGTATTAAGCCTTTGGAATCGACAAAGGGCAGGGGCTATATGGCGTGGGGCTACCTCACCATGTTCAAGAAAACAGGAGATGAAACATACAAAACCAGGGCCATGTCCACTCTTGAATGGCTGATGAAAAATAAATCCCCGAAATTTGAAGAGTACAGCTGGGCCAATCATTTTGATTTTGCCGGCAGGGGCGGAAGATACGGCAAGCACGAATCAATCATTGTATGGACAAGCCTGATCGGACAGGCTTTTTTGGATGCCTATGAGATGTTCGCTGATACGCGATATCTGAAAGTTGCCGAAAGCGCCTGCAGGTGGGCTTTGTCATTGCCCATCGTAGAAACAAGCACCGGAATATGTCTTGGGTATTGCGCTTTAGGGCAAAGCCTTGTTCACAACTCCAGCATGCTCGGCGCCGCTCTGCTTGCACGGACCGGCGCAGTAACCGGCAACACGGAATTCAAGAAAGCCGCAAAAGAGGCAATGTATTTCAGCTGTTCAAGACAGAATCCGGACGGGTCATGGTATTATGGCGATCACCCGATGTTTCACTGGATCGACAATTTTCATACGGGCTATAACCTTGATTCCCTGAAGTGCTATATCGAGAGCACCGGTGATAAGGAATTTGAAGATAATGCGCGGCGCGGGCTGGAGTTTTTTAAAAATAATTTTTTTGAGCCGACCGGAAGGCCGAAATACTATCACAGCAGAACCTATCCCGTTGACAGCCAGTGCGCTTCCCAGGCAATCGATACACTGGTTTATTTTTCCGATTGGG
>JAFGCP010000351.1 GCA_016932595.1 Deltaproteobacteria bacterium | reverse complement strand
GATCTTGTTTTTCACCGTTTGCGAATAGGCCCCTTTGAGGGGCCAGCAAACGGCAAGCCTCCGGCTCTGCCGGAGGTAGCTGACTCTTGCTGTTGTCTTCAGCCCAAGCTTTTTTGAATTCTGACTACTGGCTTATGAATTCTATTCAATTATTAATACTATGATCCAAACCGAAACCATTCCTGTTTATGGCATGATGTGTGACCACTGCGTGAAAGCGGTGACCATGGCCCTTCAGGCCCTGGACGGCGTAGAGTGCGTTCGGGTATCGCTTGAGGCCAATAGCGCTATCGTGATCTTCGATAACGTTTCAGCAAGTCTTGAAAAATTGAGGGAGGCCATTATTCAGGAAGGCTATAGCCTTGAGCCTGTGCAGGAGGTGGGCGCCTGCCTTGAAGCACAGGCGACGCCCTTAGATGCGGGTACGAACGCCCCTGCCGGAGCTACGGTTGTTTCTCATTTTGCCATTCGCGGCATGTCATGCGTTAATTGTTCCGCCGCCATTGAAAAGGGTGTCAGGAACTATCCGGGCGTCATTAAGGCAACAGTCAACTTCGCCATCGAAAAGCTTACGGTTGAGCATATGCCGTCGGTACTCCCGCAGGACATTATCGCGAAAGTAAAGGATATCGGGTATGCGGCGTCAACAGATGCCAGGGCAAGGGATAAAACTGCTATGGCCCGCAAGGAGAAGTTCCGCTTCCTGTTCGCCCTCTGTCTGACCGTTCCTCTTCTGGTTCTCATGTACACCATGCCCTTTGGCCATGTGGGCACCAATTACGCAATGTGTGCCCTTGCAACGCTCGTGCAGATCGTTTCCGGCCGAACCTTTTATGAGGGCGCTTACCATAGCTTGAAAAACTTTTCCACCAACATGGATGTGCTGATCGCTCTGGGCATAACAGCAGCCTACGGCTATAGCGTCATATCGCTGTTTATCCTGGACCCTCATGCCCATGCCTTTTTCGACAGCTCGGCCATGCTCATTACGTTTATTCTGCTCGGGAAGATGCTTGAAGCCCGGGCGAAGGGCAAAACAGGGCAGGCCCTTGAAAAGCTCCTGGCGCTGCAGGCTGACAAGGCCCGCGTGCTGGTAAACGGCAGGGAGGATATGGCGCCGGCAACATCAGTCAGAGTCGGCGATTTGGTGCTGGTGCGGCCGGGAGAGAAGATTCCCGTGGACGGTGAAATCGTTGAGGGAGTGACAAGCGTTGACGAGTCCATGATAACGGGGGAATCGATGCCTGCAGAGAAGTCGGCTGGCAGCATGGTTACCGGAGCCACCATCAACAAGTCCGGCGCCATTACGGTTCGGACCAGCCTCGTGGGCTCCGATACACTGCTGTCGCAGATAGTCAGAATGGTTGAAGACGCGCAGGCAGACAAGGCCCCTATTCAGCGCCTGGCAGATATAGTCTCAAACTATTTCGTCCCGATTGTTGTCGGTGCGGCCCTTGTGACGTTCTTCCTCTGGTATGCCGTGATCCCCAGCGAGCCTCCCGCAGGAGCCACGAGATTCCTGTTTGCCTTTCAGCTTATGATCGCCGTGCTCGTCATTGCCTGCCCCTGCGCTCTGGGGCTTGCCACGCCCACAGCCATTATGGTAGGCAGCGGGGTGGGCCTGAGCAGGGGCATACTGTTCAAGCGGGCATCGGTGCTTGAGAATATCGCTCGGCTGGAGGTGATACTGTTTGACAAGACAGGCACCATAACCAGGGGGCAGCCGGAAGTTGTGGGTATCTATCCCGCACCCAACGGTTCGACACTCGATCTGCTTGCAATGGCTGCAAGCGCCGAGGGGCAGTCAACCCATTCCCTTGCAGAGGCCGTGATGCGCAAGGTAAAAGAACTTGGCGTATCATTCAAAAAAGGAGAGGCAGCCAGCGAAACCAGAGGATCGGGCATGCAGTGCTCGCTTGAAGGCGATACTATCAGGGTGGGCAAACTTCCTTTTGTTTACAGCGGCGGCGCGCTTCCGCCCGATGCCGAAGCCCTTGCGCAAAAGCTTGTCTCTGACGGTCTCACGCTCATGTTCATATCGCGCAATGATGATATTGTCGGCATGCTCGCTCTTTCCGATACCGTCAAGGACGATTCTGCCGCCGCCATCAAACGGCTGCACCGCATGGGCATACGGACCGGCCTCATTTCCGGCGATAACCATGCTGCAGTTCATGCCGTGGCAAAGGCAGTGGGTATCGATGAGGTGTCTGCAGAGGTTTTGCCGGAGGATAAAATTACTATCGTGAAGAAGTTGCAGAAACAGGGCTTGAAGGTCGGCATGGTGGGCGACGGCATCAACGACGCACCGGCCCTGGCGCAGGCCGACATCGGTATTGCTATCGGCTCGGGTACGGATGTGGCAAAGGAGACGGGCGATGTGGTTCTTGTGAAAAGCAGCCTCATGGATGTGGTTCGCGCCATCCGTCTTGGCCGCAAAACACTCAGGACAATCAAAGTAAATTTATTTTGGGCCTTATTTTATAATCTCCTGATGATCCCCGTTGCCGCAGGCCTGTTGTACCCGGTTAACGGTCTGGTGCTCAAACCGGAATGGGCATGCATAGCCATGTGGGTGTCATCTGTTGCCGTTGTTGGTAATTCGCTGCTGCTGAAACGCTATGCAGGAAGATTATAAATTACCGGCTGCAGCCGCTGGCAGGCAGCTTTTTCAATAGCTGTTGACGATTTTGCCTGATCGGCGTATATGAAGATTAACTCGTTTGAAGAAATTTTACCTGCTGACGCTAAAAAGTAAAATCTTTATTAAATACAATTAGGAGCATGTTATGAAGAACAGAGGAGTTGTCTTGTTTTTTTTATTCGGTATGGCTATGTGCCTGTTGGCGCCATATTCTTATGCCGCACCTTCTGCACTGAATCAAGCCGTTGCACGTAATCTTGCAGAATCACTTCGCGCTGATCTGCAGATCGCAGACCAGCAGGCCGAGTTGTCGCCGCTTGCAAACAGCACCTATGTCTTGCTTGATGCTCTTGAGGAGGGGCTGCAAAAAAGGGATATTGAGACAATGAGATATGCTGTAGACCAGTATGCCGACGACATGCGCTATTTTCAGGCTGAGGCGATTGACATCCGCTGCCTTTTACCCCTTGTTCCCTCTCTGAGCGGATCGATTTCAAGCATGCAGGGAATTGTGTCCAGCGGCGGAACACCGCTTTGCATATTTATAAATCTCAGCAGTGTTATCTCTGATCTGCTTTCCACGGCATCGGGTTACCAGATATGCGTTATCAATGGAGATTCTGATCCCGCAACCGACAATGCCACCCTTGTGCAGCAGCAGAAGGCGTATAGAACATTCGGATTTGCAACCTCCGTCATGAATCTCCTGTTTTGCAAGCGACCCTGGACATCATCGGATATAACGATTCTTCTTTTGGAATTCCTCGATCTCATGCAAACGACGACCTGATGAGCTCTGCAGTGATTGTGTGAAAAAAGGCGGAACCTCAATCGGTTCCGCCTTCCACTATCATTCTTCGCGGGGTTTGATTCAGCATGGAATAAAACCTGGACGCTTATGAACTGCTAACGCAAGACAGACACTTTTTATGCAGACAAAAATATCGATATGTCTTTTTGCAGCGTTGGTGTGTTTTGCGGTGCGCCCGGCTGTCTCAGAGTCCGGATTGCCCGCACGGATTGAAAATTCCCTGGGTATGAAACTCGTTTTGGCGCCGGCCGGAGAATTTTTGATGGGCAGTGACGAGTCGCCAGAAGAACTTGCTAAAGTATATCCTCAGTATGACCGCGATCGCTTTCTCCTTCTCGGAGATGAGGCGCCCGTGCATACAGTCCGTATCACCAGGCCGTTCTACCTTGGGCAATATGAAGTGACGGTCGGCCAGTTTAAAAAATTTCTTGTTTTGTCCGGCTATACGCCTGAATCCGTAGCCGACGGGACCGGCGGTTATGGCTATAACCGCGACTATGATCCCAAAAATTCCAAAAGGGGTGATGCCTTCGAAGGGCGCAGTACCAAGTATTCCTGGCGCAATCCGGGTTTTAAACAGGGCGATGATGAGCCGGTGGTGAATGTGACCTGGCATGATGCTGTGGCCATGGCTGCATGGCTGAGCAGAAATGAAGGGAAAAAATACCGGCTGCCTACTGAGGCAGAGTGGGAATATGCCTGCCGTGCCGGAACCCGGACGCGCTATCACAGCGGCGATGATCCAAACTCGCTGCTTAAGGCGGCTAATGTTTTTGATGCCGATACCCGGAAGAACTGGCTGCAGTGGGCGCAGTATGCCCTTGCCGGGCATGACGGTTTCGAGTTTACTGCTCCTGTCGGCAGTTTTTCTTCGAATTCCTGGGGCCTGTACGATATGCACGGCAATGTCTGGGAGTGGTGCACTGACTGGCATGCCGATACCTATTATGCACAGTCGCCCGTTGATGACCCGCAGGGGCCTCTAACGGGCAAAGTGCGGGTACGCCGGGGCGGATCGTGGCATACCTGGCCCTTGTACGCCCGTTCATCATACCGTAACTGGAATATGCCGGATACGCGCTATACGCTCGTCGGCATGCGATTAGTGTGCGAAGCTGATTAAAGGCATACAGGCGGGCATCATTATTCTGTGCAGATACATCTCCCGCCCTTTATGGTGATCGTCGAACCCACTGACGCAATTTCCATCCTTGCGAATCTGACCCGCTATGCTTCCCGGGGAATTTTTATTGACATACGTGGTGTTGCGCCTATACCTATAAAGATGGCTTACATAATATTTTTATATGAGTAATGTATGAAGCTCAGGAAATTAACATACATGCTGTCAATATGCGCATTGCTGGTATGGAGCTCTGCTGCTTTTGCAGGCCTCGTGCCCGATACGGGTCAATCCTCTGATTTTACCTGCAACCCGCATTCCTACACGGATCTCGGCAATGGAGTCATACGTGATAATGTCACCGGTCTTTTATGGCAG
>JAFGCP010000047.1 GCA_016932595.1 Deltaproteobacteria bacterium | reverse complement strand
GACTACCGGGGCGGAGGCGCCATATCGGCCTATCAGATCATGAGCGCCGCCGGCATTGCCTATGCCGCAGGGCTTGCCCTTCTGCCGCTTGACGGCCCGGCGCGCAGCATCGACATCATTGCCGGTCTGAGACTTTTATGGCAGCCTTGCTGCATTATCGGGCTGCAGGGGCTATGGATGTTCATATTTCTTTATACCGGCCGCAGCATGGTCACGGGCTCGACCCTGTCTTTTCATGTCAGGCACGACCGGGTATAGTAAAAAATTAACCTGATTTTAAAGCAATTTTTATCAGCCCTTAATGAACCTCAGCTATACTTTTGTTGAAGAGTATGCTGAGGCTGCTCACTTCAGTGTTACTTCTCCTCCCCTGGGGGCCGCAAGGCCCCCTTCCTTTTTTCCCTCCCTTTTTCATTATCTCAGCTGGCGCAGCAAATATGCGCAGTTAACTAGTATTTAACCTGATCCTTATTTCCCCTTAAAACTTACCGGCTAGACTATCCGTAAACACCCGCTGCGCACAGGAGTACGCAAAACAAGCCGTAATGAAAAACCGGCGCTGTTTGATAAAAACAAAACCCTCATCATGCTGAGGGATGCCCGGCAACGGCGCAGATCCTTCAGGGGAAAGGAGGTGTCGGACGTATCTGAAAACAATGAAAGTGTGAGGGAAAGTATTCGTGCAATAAACATGCAGACGTCAACTGCAACCGGCAAAAGAGCGCCAAAAGCTTTTTTCTATCGTGATCCATTACAGCAGACACAGGCAGCGCAGCCTTTGCCGACACAACGGCAGCCGGTCAGAACCGGGCTGTGTGCGACAGGCAGGCTGATGAAAGGTTCAAAAACCAGGAGGACATGAAAGGATGCTACCCATGCGTATGAAAAGAAAGAACATTGCCCTTATCATTTTATTAACGTTTTTTATGGCCTTCGCAGCCAGTCACGCCGGAGCCTCAGTAACCGGCAAGCCGAAATATGTCTTCTTTTTTCTCGGTGATGGCATGGCGAATTCACAAATTCAGGCAACCGAAGCCTATTTAACGACTCTCAACGGCGGCTCGGCCATGGTGGCGGCGGATTTACTGAAACCTGAAAACCGCCTGAACATGTGCAAAATGCCGACGCAGGGCATGCAGACCACCTACGATTCCTTTGCTCTGATGACCGATTCGGCATCATCGGCAACGGCCTTCGCCTGCGGCATAAAAACCATAAGCGGCACCATCGGCATGGACGAAAACAAAACCATGAGCGTTAAAAGCGTGGCGCAGCTGGCCCATGAGCAGGGCAAGAAGGTCGGCATTATCACCAGCGTATCTCTGGATCATGCAACACCTGCCGCCTATTATGCAAGCGTTTCAAACCGGGGATATATGAATAATATCGCCTCACAGCTGGCAGCTACCGGCTATGAGTTTTTCGGCGGCGGCGGTCTTGCATCACCCACAGGGCCGGCCCGCAGCGGCGACACGAACAATAATGTCTGGGAACTGCTTGCCGGTAACGGCTACACCGTGCTGAACGACCGCGATTCGATCATGGCCCTCAAAGCAGCTCCGCAGAGCAAAGTTGTGTGCATCAACCCCTGGCTGCAGGACAGCGCTGCCATGCCCTATGCTATCGACCGTCCTGAAACAAACCTTTCACTGGCTGAAATGACCGAGGTCGCTATCGCCTGTCTGGGAAACAAAGGCAGGGGGAACGAAACAGGCTTTTTCCTTATGGTCGAAGGCGGCAAGATCGACTGGGCCTGCCATGCCAATGACGCCGTTGCCACCATCGGCGATATGCTCGACTTCGACGACAGTGTTGCCGCGGCTATTGCATTCGCTAAAAAGCATCCCAAGGATACCCTGATTATTGTTACGGGCGATCATGAGACCGGCGGCATGACCATCGGCCATGCAACGACGGCCTATAAGGCCTACTATGACCGGCTGCCCAGCCAGACCTGCAGCTTCCAGTTCTTCGAAGACAACCAGTGGGCTGACCACAAGGCTGCCTACGGCAGCGGCTATAATTATTCCAGCCCCAACAATCTGGAAAGCAATACCGAGTTTGTCAGCCTTCTCCAGGACACCTTCGGTCTTGACTGGGCCAGCCTGAATGAGTATCAAAAAGAAAAACTTGAAGACGCCTATGACAAATCCATGTGCGGTCAAAACGACAACAGCCCGGCGGAAAACACGCTGCTCTATGGCGGCTATGAGCCGATTGTCGTCACGATCACCCATATACTGAATGAGCGCGCCAGCATCGGCTGGACCTCGTATTCCCATACCGGTGTTCCGGTGCCGGTATATGCCAAGGGCGCCGGCGCCTGGCGGTTCAGCGGCTTTTACGATAACACGGACATTGCCAAAAGCATCGCTAAAGCTATGGACCTGCCGAATTTACCTGTTGCGAAGTAAACCCCGCCTTAAAATACAGGAAAAGAGCGCTGCGGAACAGCAGCGCTCTTTTCCTTTTTCTCTTTATAAGGAAAATACCATGCCGCATTTTTCACATTCCCGTCGAGAATGGCTCTTCTCGCTGGTCATCGCCATCATATGCGCGGGCCTTGCCTTTGTGAATATAACAAAGATTCCGCAGGCGCCTCAAGGACTCCACTGCCGCGGCCTGATCACGGCAGTGGACAACAGCAATGTTCAGGTGCACCTGATTGTCAAGACCGAGCATCAGTCTCTGACCGTCAAGCTGCTTGACGGGCCGCACAAAGGCCAGGAGCTATCGATTGTCAACATGCTGAGCGGTAAAATGGAGCTTGACGAATTCTATGAACCCGGCGGCGTCGTACTGGTGGAATACGGGGTCGTGAACGGCCAACCGGTTAATGGCGTCGCCAGAGGCTACTACCGGCTGGGCATGCAGCTGGCGCTTATCTGCCTGTTCACCCTTTTGCTGGTGGCCGTCGCAGGTGTTACCGGGCTGAAAGCGGCCCTCTCCTTTGTCTTTACCGCCATGGTGCTGTGGAAGCTTTTTTTTCCCCTGCTGCTGCTGGGTTTGCCTCCGGTGTCAACCGGCCTTGCGCTGGTCGGCGTGCTTACCGCCGTGATTACCTTTTCCGTGGGCGGGCTTAACCGCCGCGGCACGGCAACCTTCGCCGGATCCATGCTGGGGGTTCTGCTCACCTGCGGCCTTGCGGTTTGGTTTGCCGGGGCATTCCATCTTCACGGCGCTGTGCGGCCCTTTGCCGAAGCGCTCCTTTTCGCGGGCTACTATGAACTGCACCTGACCGATATTTTTATCGCCAGCGTTTTTATCGCCTCTTCGGGCGCCATCATGGATCTTGCCATGGACATTGCAGCCAGCATGGACGAAATTAAAAGAAAGCATCCCGGGATCGGGCTGATCGAGCACATACGCTCTGGCCTGCGTGTAGGCAGAGCGGTCACCGGAACCATGACGACAACCCTTCTTCTGGCATACTCGAGCAGCCATATCGCCATGTTCATGCTGTTTATGGCAAAGGGGCTTCCTGCCGCCAATATACTTAATGCGCCGTTTATTGCCGCGGAAGCGCTCAATATTCTGGTCGGCAGTTTCGGGCTTGTTACCGTGGCGCCGTTTACCGCGGTAGTGGCCGGACTATTGTACCGGAACGATAAACGCATACCGGCGCTTCAAACTGAATAGCCCTTTACAGGCTGCGGCGCCGACCCTCTATGCCTGCGGGATGCTCAGGATGTTTCGTGATCACAGCAATTCCCCTGCAAAGGGCCCCGGGGCTCACCATGGCAGCAACTCCCGTCACTGTCCTGCTGTCTTTTAATCCGCACTAACCATATTTAACGAGTAATTAACAGGCAGCTTATCCGGCGTTAATACACAGATGCAATAATTGAGCTAAGAAAGACGCGCCGCAGAGCGGCAGACCGCACGCTGCCATGACGTGGCCAGACCGAAACAGGAGTCCTTGAAACACGCACATACCAGCGCATGGCGCTAAAAATTTTTTATGGAAAGGAAAACTCCCATGAACACCATTATCAGACTCATTACCGTAAGCCTCATGATCAGCGTGCTGGCCTTCGGCATGGCGGGCTATGCGGGCTCAAAGTCAAGATGCCTGCCGGTCGGCGAGGCAATTGAAGCGGTGCAGACAAGCTGCGCCGTCATGCTGCAGGATATAACAACTCTTACCGGCTACATGCTGCCCTCCGGCCTTGCCGAGCCCTATTACCGTGGTATCGAATTCCCTCAATCGGTTGCTATCGAAGGAATATACAACTATCCATTTTAAGGCAGGCATCACCGGCTGCGGATACTGCAAAACCTATGTACCTGACAGCAGCGCGGGTGGGGCGCTGCTCAACTTGTTTAAAGGAGATCTCTCATGATTTCAGCTTTGTCTCACCCTGCTACCGCCGGCCAAAACTCCTCTGCAACCGTGGTAGCCTTTCCGGAGCGCCCTCGCGGCGACAGTACGCTGTGGCGTGGAATCGTTGACAGCCTTGACTTCGCCCTGCAGCCCATCGTCAGCATTCATACGGGCACAAGCCTGGGGTTCGAAGCGCTGCTGCGCAATACCGGCCATGCAGGCTTTGCGACCATTCAGGAGTTTTTCGACGCGGCCTATGCCGACCGCATGCTCTATACGGTTGACCTGTGGCTGCGCGACAAGGCGATCTGTAAATTCAAAAATCTTGAATTTTACCATAAGTGCCGCCTGTTCTATAATATCGACAATCGCGTCCTGCACATGCCCGATTACCGGCCCGGCAATACCTCCGCTATACTTAAACGGCATGGCCTGCCGCCCAGCACGGTCTGCTTTGAGCTTTCCGAGCGCCACCCG
>JAFGCP010000350.1 GCA_016932595.1 Deltaproteobacteria bacterium | reverse complement strand
CCCATTGCAGCCTATGAAGGCCCGGTGCATGTCGTGCGCACCGAAGACGCGCTTGAAAAAGCCGTGCTGGCTTTACGCCGGGAAACCGTGCTGGGTTTTGATACGGAGACGAAACCGAATTTTACACGGGGCGACAACCATCCGCTTTCTCTCATTCAGTTTGCCGGCAGCAGAGCCGCCTACATCATTCAGCTGCGGCACCTGCCGTCATGCGCCCCCCTGCTCAAGCTCTTCTCCGACGAGCGCATCATAAAAGCTGGCGTGGACATACCGCAGGATATTGTCAAGCTTCAGGAACGGCTGGGCGGGGAGTATAAAAATTGTGTTGATGTCAGCCTGGATGCAAAGGCTGCCGGGCTTAAAAATTTCAGCCTGCGGGGGCTCGCCGCCGTTCTGCTTGGCGTGCGCATATCAAAGGGGATGCGGGTATCCAACTGGGGCCGTGACATGCTGCTGCCGTCACAGATCAAATATGCCGCCACCGATGCCTGGATCAGCCGGGAAATCTACCTGCGGCTGCAGCATACAGTGGCCGGCTGTCGTCCCACGGCGCAGAAGGGTTAAAAAGGTCGCTGTCGTGTCTTCGGAAAAAACGAACCATAGGCAGAGATCGGGAATCAGGCTCGCGTATTTGCCTTGACACAAAACCGACCTCATTTTATATTCTGCCTGGCCCAAAGCGAGGTCCTGCAAATTAGCATTGCCGCCGGACACTATCGGCTCAGACAATTACCGGTACGCTCATGGACGACCTCTTCAATCATATTATTGGTCAATGTTCTTCGGCTCTGCAGCTTGCAGAGGTGGAACTCCCGCCCGAACTTGCCCGGACAAAATATCCCTTCAACGCCCTGGAGCTTGTCTGCCGCAACTGGCGGGCCGAGCGCCTGCGTAAGGTTTACTGCATGCGCATGAAGGTGCGCGTGCCGCAGCTTGACATCATCGGCATGGCCTTTCATACTGAGCGCTGCTTCGATGCGCCCATCTTCATGTTCGATCTGAGCTGCACAAAGAAAAAAATCATCACCTATATAAACGTGCTGGCTGTCTCGGATGATGCCGCCTATTACGAAAAATACATGCGGCCGTTCGAGCAGGTCGCTCAGCGCTATACCCGGTTTCCTCCTTTTAAGATGCCGGAGTGGATGCAGGTCTATCGCACCGGCTGCACCATCTATACAGATCCTGCGCCAGGCTTTCTGGATGAACTGAAGGCTTGCGTCAAAGAATATGCCGGGCTCTATCTGCCCATGCTCACAGCTGCGGAAAAAATCAATGACCCGCAGAGGCTTGAAGCTGTCGAGCGCTTTCATGCCCGGTTCGTCAATGATTTGCTCACAAAGGACCGCTCTCAAATCATGCTCGGGAAGGTCATCGGCAAAGAGAAGGCGGGCCGCCTTTTTCGCGAAGTTCTTACCTGACAGCCCACCTCGACCGCTTTCACCTTATCCTGATACACTCCATACGCCGCCTGTTTTTCTTTTACCGTAACATTCTATCCGGCAGATTCACAAACGGCAAGCTAGAAAATTTTTCTTTCATGCGCAGCCCGTAAGTGATGCAAAGGAGTGTCCGTTCGTGGTGAGCTTGTCGAATTATGAACGGACTGTTCGTTGGCAGGCATGTGACCGCTAAGCCCTTCGACGGGCGAAGGGTGAACGGAGAGAGTTTTCAAAAGTGTCTTCAGTAAGCTCGGGACGGGGAACCTGAAAGACTTCTTGTTTGGTTTATGGATTGAGAAGAGGATTGTTGGACGGATTCAGGGGGTTTACGCGAAGGAACGGGCAGGCAGGAAACCCCGCTCCTGCAGAAGGCCGGTAAGAAGCGCGGCCGCCTGCCTTTTGTCCGTGACGTCAAGGGTGACAACCGGTGCGGTTTTATTGTACCGCCTGACTGTGTTTGTAACTGCGGCCTCCGCGAAATCACTTCCTGGGCGCACATTGTGTATGATGATATCGGCCTTTGCCAGGGCAGCGGCTCGGCTGGGTTTGGGAGGGCTGTCCTCGCAGATGCGCTCATCGCACATGAAAACGGCAACGGTGGGGGTAATGTGGGCAAGAACGCTGTTGCCCTCGATGAGCAGCCGGGGGTTCGCCCTGACCCGACTGAGCGCCTCAGCCAGGGCCTCTTTCAGGTGCTCCTCCTGCGCCCGCACCCAGACCACCTGCCCGGCGCCGCTTGTTTTCAAGCGCCAGGTGTCTTTGCCCGCAACCATGATGGATGCCTGGTCGTCAAGCACCTCTGTCGTCTGATCGTTGATGGTGACTTTGATGGCGGCGCAGCCGGGCAAAAGGGCCACGATGCGGCAGCACAGCTCGGTTTTGCCGATGCCGGAATACAGGCCCGAAACCGTGACGATTTTATGGCCGGCGGCTGTGTCATTAAGCATAACCCTGCGCTCCTCAATAGTCGGGGTTTTCGGTAAAGCCGAAATTCGGGTCAAAAATCTGCACTTTCACGCGGTCGCCGGGTTGAACGGTTCCAACATCATCTGCAACGATCATGAGCCCGTCTGCTTCTGTCATGGATCTGAGAATGCCCGAGCCCTGCTCTCCCGTGGTTAGTGCGCTATAGCCGCCACTGCCGCTTGTCAGCCTGCAGCGAAGGAAATATTTTCTGCCTGTTTTTGTTTCAATGGTTTCGGCTGCCGCAGCATCAACGGTTTTGCGAAACAGCTGCGCGTAGCCTCCCATTTTGCGCAGCGCCGGCCGAGCGAACTGCTCAAAAGATATCATTGCCGCCACGGGATTGCCGGGCAGGCCGAAAGTTGGCCTGTTCCCGATGGTGCCGAAGGCCAGCGGCTGGCCGGGCCGCATGGCGACCTTCCAGAATTTCATGTCCATGCCCATATCCTGCAGCACATCCTTCACCAAATCGTAATCGCCCACCGATACGCCGCCTGAGGTCACGATGACATCGGACCGCATGGCCTCCCGTAGCCGCT
>JAFGCP010000349.1 GCA_016932595.1 Deltaproteobacteria bacterium | reverse complement strand
CAGTACCCGGATGCGGTGCGGATATTCACGTCAAGCCTGGGCTTTTTGTCGACGCCCAGCACCTTTATGCCGCGCTTTGTCAGCTCGCCGACTGCCATCATGCCGGCAGGGCCGCAACCAATAACTATTACATCATAATCGGTCATATTTGTTTAAACCTCCTAAAAAATGAGTTTCTTGCATTTACGCAAAGCAGAGCTTGCCGGGATTGAGAATATTATTCGGATCGGTTTCCGCCTTTAGTTTTTTAAGCATCTGCGAATACTCTGCCGCGCGGCTGTACATGAGCTGCGCCCATATGCCGTAGGGCCGGTCAAAGTATGCGCCGTTATTTATAAGCTCTGCTGAAGCCTGCTGCCAGAGTTTTTTTACCATCTCCCGCTCAGGGCCATCTGCGGCAGGGCAGTGCAGGTCAAGTTCGCAGTGTATGGCGCGCCCGCGCTCAAGGGGCATGATGTAGCCGCCGATATCGGCGGCCGGATAGCCGGCATCCGCCGCAAGCTTGTTCAGCATTTTTTCAAGTTCGGCAACCTTCGTGATGGGCGCCTTAAAGGTAAGATCATGCACTGAGCCCTTATAGTTGAATTTGCGCAGCACGCCCCAGGGCCGCAGCAGCTCGGCTTCAATGATATTCTCCGCGCCGGTTATATGGGGAAGGCTTTCAAGAAGCTCCAGATTCAGCGTATCGCAGATTTCCCTCAGCGCCGCCGCCTCATAGGCGATTTTTTCATCGGTGCGGCGCTTGGGGCCATTGATCACCACAGCCATAGTCCAGGCAGGCAGCGCTTTTCTGATCTGCTCGAATTCCTTTGTATCAGCGGGCTTTGCCGGGAATGCGGCAGGGATCTTCCAGCTGTCTGCCAGCAGCGCTGCGAGGTTGAAGCTGTTGATGATAAAGCTTTCAGCGCCGATTTCCCTGCGCTGGATGAGTTTCATCGGCTCAATGGCATCGGCAAGCGCCTTAAAGGGTATAAAGAAAATTTTGCGCGACTCGGGGATATAGGAAATCTGTACGACCATTTTGGTCATAATGCCGAAGGTGCCCTGCGCAGCGGTCCAGAGGCGGAAAACATTATTGCGGATCGGGCCTGCCGGCGCGCCGGGACGGCCGCCCGATGCCCAGTTGCCGGTGTGGAACAGTGCGCCGTCCGGCAGCACGATTTCAGTATCCATAATAAGAAAATTGCCGTCTTCAAAGCAGGGGGCCGCCATGACCGGATCGCGTTCAAGATAGCTGGTGAGAACCGACCGGTCCGCCGGCGCGCCGAAGGGCGCCATCACCTTGAACCCTTTGGGGGCAAGCTCGTCCTGCAGCTGCGTATAGGTGACGCCGGGCTCGATCATGGCAAACAGGTTTTCTTCATCGATTTCTATGATCTTATTCATCCTGGACATGTTCAGGATGATGCCGCCCTGATCGGGTATGGTCGCCCCGCGCAGGGTGAGCCCGGAGCTGAAGGGTACGATGGGCGTGAGTGTTTCATTGGCAAGCCTTACGATTTGCTGCACCTGCTCCACCTTGTCGACATACACGACGACATCGGGCCGGCGGGGAGAAACAAAGCTTTGATCCTGGGAGAACTGCTTCAGGGTCGCTTCATCATCAAGGACATTTTTTTTGCCCGCGATTTTTTCAAGTTTTGATTTGTCAACTGCCATAGCCTGTTCCTTCTCCTGGAATGGTTACTTTCTCTCAATGGGCTGCAGACCATGCATCTGCCGCAGCTTGTTAAAGCCGGCCAGAGCCTGCTCGGGGAAGGCGTCATATTCAGCCTTGGTGAAAATCTGCCGTCCGGCCGCGCAGATGCCGTTGGGGTCGAACACGTCGCGTATTTTTCTGAACAGCAGATGGGCATTGGGGCCGACTTCCGGCATAAACGAGGTGATGGGCTCTATGGAGACGCCAAGGCCGTTTGCGCCGGGGCCGTACTTGTCGGCAATGGTGTTGATCATGCCGCAGGCAACTGTTGCCTGGGCCTGCTGCAGCAGTTCCGGTTTGTTCATGTCGGGATACACATCGGCCTCGGTGAGCCAGAACCGGCCGCTGTGATTGCTGGAGTAGAGAAACGGCGTATCATCCATGCCGCCGCGGTCGGTGACATAGGTTTCGCCGAAGGTATTGAGCGCTTTTGACCACACCTCGCGGGTTTTGCGGGCAACCGTATCAACGGGGCCGCCCAGAATATTCGAGCCGCAGTAGGAGTGGCGGTTCATGCGGTAGCCGGTGACATGGCGTATGCAGTCGAGGTTCCAGGGCGCAAGGGCATACAGCACGTCGCCCTTGTACTCTTCGGTCAGAAATCTGCCGCCGGTTTCGGCAATAATGTCGCGCACGATGTTTTCTTCATAGTCGATTTGGGCCTCGGAAACAATGCCCTGGCTGATCACGTACAGGTTATAGGCCGGGAAGAATTTGTTTGCCACGCGCTCGAGCGTGAGGTCCTGCGTCTGGGAGCAGTAGTAGGCATTGTACACGCCGGTTGCATTGAGGCCGATGCCGATACCTGCCTGGCCGATTTTGCGCAGCGCGGCGATTTCCGTGTCCAGATCGTCAAATTCCACCCAAATAAGTTTATGCCGCTTGGGGTAGGGGGCGGTATCATATTTGGCCTCGGTGAAGGTCTGAATGCTGGGCCGCCCTGCCGGCGGTTCGGGAAGTTCTCTGTCGCCGCACCAGGTGTGCAGCTTGCACACGACTTCGGTTACGATGCCCGTCGTGCCGCCGCTGCCGCGTACCAGGGAGAACAGATCCGGGCCGGGGCCGTATTCCCAGAAGGTATCCATGCCGGATACCGCATCAGAGCCGGTCACGAGCACGTCGCCAGTGGGCATAACGACTTTAATACTAACGATATTACGCGACAGGGTGCCGAATTTGTGGTCCGTCTGCCAGACGCCGGCGAAAGCGCTCTGCGAGGACAGCTTGCAGAGCGTGGTGGCAAGGGGGGTTCCGCCGTTCCAGAGGCCTTTCTTCATGGCATCGGCCTGCAACTGGGCATAGTCGACATAGGCCTCTACCCGCGCGGTCATGGTGTCTTCATTTATCTCAAGCACTTTGTTCATGCGGCTGACATGCACGCAGACCGTGGGGGCCGGTGTCGTGGGGCCGTTGAAGGTGATCATGCCGTTGGTGAAGGGAATAACATTGATTTTATAGCGGTTGCAGACGCGCATGATGGCCTGCACCTCTTCGGTCGACCCCGGATACACGATGCATGCCGGTATATTGCTCGGGTCTTTCATGTGCTTTTTCAGCGTTCCGCCGGCATCGACTGAGAATTTGCTGTAGCATTCCAGGACCGCACGGTCCTGAGAGATAAATTCCCGGCCCACCACATCTTCAAGCGCCCGGTAGATATCGGGTGGCAGTTTGGCCGGAATCATTTTTTTCTTCTCCATGCTTGCTCCTTTCGCTGTGCTGGAACTGTCTCTTTTATAGTCAAGCGTAATTAATGTATTCAGTGCGTCCTAATGGGGAATAAAAGCATAGAAAAAGCCAGAGGATAAAAATGCTTCTTATGCTAAGTATTCTATACTCAATACTGTAACTCGTACTATATGTCAAGTATTTTACCCCTTGTCTGGCTGCGGCGTTTACGGTGCAGATGCTCTGTTTTATTTAATCTCTTAGGGTTGAATTCCCCGCCGCTTGCGGCGAATGATCTATAAAACTAAAGCATGATACCCCGCTGCTTGCGGCGGGGTAGTTCATTGCAGAATACGGTAAGTGCGGCGCTTAAAAAGCCTTAAAAATTTTTAAGCAATAAGGCTTTTTATTGTCTTGATTATCACAGGATGATTGTGGCATTTGGTTGTATAAGAAAAATCGTAAAAAAGGGGTTTTTATGATTGCACGGTATTTCCGTCTTCACGAACTCGGCACTTCAGTCAGGCAGGAGGTTATCGGCGGGCTGACGACCTTTGTAACCATGGCCTATATAATAGTCGTGAACCCGAAAATCCTTGAAGCTGCCGGTATGCCGTTCGGGGCGTCCATGGTGGCAACCATTTTGAGCGCATTTTTCGGCACCATGCTCATGGGGGTCTATGCCAACCGGCCTTTTGCCATTGCGCCGTATATGGGCGAGAATGCCTTTATTGCCTATACGGTGGTGAAGGTTCTCGGCTACAGCTGGCAGACCGCGCTGGGCGCGATATGTATCGGTGGGGTGTTGTTTGCCCTGCTGACCATATGCAATATCCGCAGCTGGCTGGCCAATCAGATTCCCGAGGGCCTGAAAATAGCCTTTGCGGTCGGCATCGGCTTTTTCTTGACCTTTATCGGTCTCAATGAGGCCGGCATTGTCGTGCTGGGAACGCCCGGCGCGCCGGTGCATGTCGGCAACCTGCGGGACCCCGGGGTGCTGCTGGCGGTGCTGGGATTTTTGCTGACCGCAGTGCTGGTCATGAAAAGCGTGCGCGGGGCCATCCTGCT
>JAFGCP010000002.1 GCA_016932595.1 Deltaproteobacteria bacterium | reverse complement strand
GGCAAAACGATCAAGGACAAGAGTTATTTCCAAAAGGCGCTTGCCGGAGAAGTTGTTGTATCGGATGTTTTTTTGAGCGAGTCCGGCAAGCCCATGCTGGTTATCGCTTCGCCGGTTAAAAACGGCAGCGCTGTTGCCGGGGTTCTGTACGGCACAGTCAATGTGGCCTATTTTACCGAAAAATTCATTGCGCCTATAAAGATCGGCGAAAGCGGGTTTGTGTTTCTGTTCAACCGCGACGGGCTGGTCATTTCCCACAAGGATACGTCAAAGATCATGAAACTCAACATGAAGAGCATCGAGTATGGCCGGCATATGGTTGAGCAGGGCGAAGGCATACTTGAATACAGCGAGGATGGCGATGCGAAGATGGCCTCGTTCAAGCAGGATAAGAATCTCGGGTGGTCTATTGTGGCCGTGGCCAATGTGTATGAGCAGATGGCGCCGGTCAGGACGCTTTTGAAGTTTAATTTCGGAGCTGCCTTTATTGTGCTGATCATCGCCATAGGCGTGATCATCTTTCTGGGTTCCTGGGTGAGCGGGCCGATACAAAGCATTTCGCAGTCGCTGGATCAGGTGGCCGAGCAGGTAGCCAATGCAGCAACGCAGATTTCCCAGTCAAGCCAGGTGCTTGCCCAGGGCGCCTCGGAGCAGGCATCATCCATTGAGGAGACCTCGGCCTCGCTGGAAGAGCTTGCCTCGATGGCCAATCACAATGCCGACAATGCGCAGCAGGCAAGCATTCTTTCAAACGAGGCCCGGCAGGCCGCGGCAAACGGAACCTCGGCCATGGACAGCCTGATGACGGCCATGAGCGGCATCAATCAAAGCAGCCAGGAAGTGGCAAAGGTGGCAAAGGGCATAGAGGAGATCGCATTCCAGACCAACCTGCTGGCGCTGAATGCCGCGGTTGAAGCGGCACGGGCCGGCGAGGCTGGCCGGGGTTTTGCCGTGGTTGCCGAGGAGGTGCGCAACCTTGCGCAGCGGGCGTCGGAACATGCCAAAACAACAAGCTCCCTGATCACCGAGAGCCGCAACCGCAGCAGCCAGGGGACGCGCCAGGCAGGCGAGGTGAACAAGGAGCTGCAGCAGATCTTTCAGGGGGTTGAAAAAGTCGTGGGCCTGGTGACGGAGATATCGGCTGCAAGCAAGGAGCAGGCCCAGGGCATCGACCAGATCAACAAGGCAGTGAACAGCATGGATCAGGTTGTTCAGCAGAATTCGGCAAGCTCGGAGGAGTCGGCTTCTGCCAGCCAGCAGCTGTCGGCGCAGGCCTTTCACATGAAAGCACTGGTGCGCGATCTGGCTGAGAAAGTTTCAGGCGCAGCAGCTGCGGTGGAAATTGCCGCAGCCCGGCAGAAAAGCGCCGGTGCAGCCTATGATGATGAAGAGCTCTGGTCGCAGCGAAGCCAGCAGTCCCTTCACGAACCACGGGAGCATGACTATAAGCCGGCCCGCCAGGCCCATGAAGCCCTGCCGCCGTCGGCCCATGCTGCACGGCCTGCCGGTATGCGGCCCGAAGAAATCATTCCCTTTGACGATGATGATTTGAAGGATTTTTAATTCCGGGGAGTCTGCAGCCATGTGCCTGCTTTATCGCGGACAAAGCAGCCCTTCCGGCTTTTCAAAGGCATACCCCGCGCATAACCGGTAAGCATGTTGATCCGTCTCACCCCCATATTCTTATCGGGAGCCTACAGGCGCTTCATGGCCACGGATTTTTTTTCGGAGTGCGCAAGACAGATCGGGTTTAAAATTGAAGACCCCTCTCTGATCATCATGATCATGCCTGCAGAGCTGTTTCTGCAAGGAAGGGCTACAGTTTTTTCAGTATGACATCCAGCTCCTGCTCGGCATCACAAACCAGCTCATCGAGCACTTCCTTCACCGTTTTTATTTCATCGGCAAGGCCGACGGCCTGGCCGGCCATAAGCGAGCCTGCTTCAACATTGCCCTGTATGGCAGCCCTGTACAGTCCGCCGATCCAGAATTCCTCGACCCTGCGCTGCGCCGTTTCGCGGTCGATGACGCCCTCATCAAGTTCATGAAGTATTTCAAGCTGCAGCTTGCTGAACTCAATAGTTCCCTTGTTTTTGAGGGCTCGCACCGGTATGACCGGAAGCCGTGAATCAAACTGCGGCGTTGCGACGGCATCACGCGCCTGGGCTTTCTGAAAAGCGGACTTGAAAGCATCATGCACCACGCACTCCGACGTCATTATAAAACGGGTGCCGATTTGAATGCCCGCTGCCCCCATGAGCAGCAGATGGGCCATCATTTTGCCGCGCGCAATGCCGCCTGCGATAAAAATGGGAATGGTCTCGCTGTATTCAAACAGTATCTGCTGCCAGAGAATAGGGCCGGCAACCGGGCCGATATGCCCGCCGGCCTCCATGCCTTCGAGTATGAGGCCGTCCACCCCATGGTTGATCATTCTTTTTGCAAGAGCATCGGTCGAAGCGAACACAAGCACTTTTGCTCCCGAGGCCTTTGCTTTGTCTATCTCCTGCTCCTTGGGCAGGCTGCCCGCAAAGATGATCACCCGAAGGTTAGCGTTTACCGCCACATCCAGATGCGCTTTATAATTGGGGGAAACGGTTATCAGGTTGACGGCAAAGGGCTTATCGGTAAGATTGCGTGTCGACTGTATCTGGCGCTCGAGCTCCACGCCTGCCATATTGCCGCAGGCAAGGCTTGCAAAGGCCCCCTCATTGCAGACCTTTGATACCAGATTCGGATCACTGACCCAGGTCATGGCGCCGCACATGATGGGGTAGTGCACGCCCAGCAAATCCTGGCCGCGCTTCCACAGCTTGTCAAGCCGGGTTGTCTTGCATATCTTGTGCATTATCTCCTCCCGCACAAAACCCCGCTGTGCGTGGACGCACAGCAAAAAATAAAATTCTTTCAGTTATTATTGTATCGAACAAAATCATAATGGCCAGAGTTTTTTCTAAAAAATTTAGCCCCCCCTTGCACCTGTCCCCAGGCACCGCACAAAAAATAGTTGTTTGCCCTCTTTTTACACGACCATCAGAATTAAAACACAGCAAAGTCCTGCACAGCCAATATCTCCGCCCGGAGGTATTTTCAGTCAATGATTTCAGGTTGATTGCCTTTTGATATATGTTCGGGTCAAAGCAGATCTCCGTGGCTGATTATCGGCCCTGCCGGGCGCACACAAAAAAAGCCTGCCTGGCTTTCGCCGGGCAGGCCGTATGTAGCAAAGAATATGCATTTACGCCATAGCAGGCACTTTAATGGCAGAACGCACGCAGTAGATCGTACAGGTCTGGCAGCCGCAGCAGTGGTTGCTCATGATATTGTTGCGGATTTCGTTTTTATCGTTCACGATAAGTCTCATAGCGCCGACCGGGCATTCTTCGAGGCAGGAGCCGCAGCCCACGCATAAATCCTCATCAACCGTAAGTGGCTCGCGCCGGCCCATGGAAATATTGAAAAACTGAGGCGACAGGAGCATCGTTTGCTGAAAGCGCTTAAGCATGTACTCGGGAGCAATGGGGTTGCCGGAAATTTTGCAGGTCTGCATTTTGAGGTTGCGGTTCCAGTTGTCGATGACGCGCTCGGTGCCGATCTCGACTTCGCCGCCGGGCATATTCTCGGTGGCTTTTGCAACATCGCGCACTTTGATAATGCCCGTGGGGCAGACAAAGGCGCAGGAGCCGCAGCCGATGCAGCTCTCGGCTTCTTCACCGAAAGGCGCTTCGACTTTTTTGTTCTTGCCATTGCCGGAATAGCTGATCGCGCCGGCCTGCACTATTTCATGGCAGCCGCGCACGCACAGGCCGCACAAAATACAGTATTCGTTTTCCATGAACAGGTGGTCGCCCGGCTTTTCAATGCCGTATTCTGCGGCCAGCTCTTTGATGATCTTTACATTGGGGCAGCGGGCCAGCAGCAGCTCCAGCACTGCCTTGCGGGCTTTCATGACGGCCGGAGAGTCGGTTGAAACATCCATGCCTTCAGCCACCGGGTAGGTGCAGGAGGTTTCAATGCTCGTCATGGCGCCGCTTGTAATTTCAACGACGCACAGGCGGCATGACCCGTAGGGCTCCACTGCGTCATTGGAGCACAGGGTCGGTATATGAATGCCATTGTCCCGGGCTGCTTTGAGAATAGTCTCGCCCTTGGCTGCCTTGATCTTCTTGCCATTGATCGTCAATTGTACCATAGCCACTAACCTCATTTAAAATTTGCGTTCTTCCTGCGGTCGAGTTTACGAAGTATTTTTAATAGCACACAAAAATTTTCAAAGCAAACAAAAATTGGCTGTACAAGGCTCCCATACTTGGGCAATAATGGCGAAAAAGCAGGGCTTTTTAAAAAAACCAACCCGCAGGCAAGGAAACGGAGTTGCTGAAATGAAAGAATCTGTAATTAAAAATATTTATATTGAATTTAAAGAAAAAAAACAATTTACGCTGCCCGCGCATCTTCTTCCCGCCCAACAGGGATGCAATCTGCTGTGCTGGCTGCAGGAACTGCTGCTCTATTATGAGCAAATAGACCAGATTGTGCGGCCTTTTGATGATCTGCCGCCCCTGCGGCTCTCAAGCCAGGAAGGACTTGGGCTTACGGCTCAGGATATGCACCGGTTCATCATAAATGATTTAAACCTCATACCGCCCCGGACGCGCCGCAAACTGCTCGAGCATGCCGCATCCCACGGCTCTGCCGATGATGCCTGGCTGCACCTGCTGCCCATGCTTGCGGGGCTGCTGCCAGCCTCATCACGGGAAACCGTTATCGAAGATCTTTCCTGGCGCTTCAGCCCGGTTGCGGAAATACTCGTGGCCCTCACCTGGGTTTTTATGGAGCGGGAGCAGCTGGTGCCGCCCCGGGGCGTGCGCCTCGTGTGCGACCGGTTTCCGTATTACCAGTGGATCACGGAAAACGGCAGGCTGAGCCTCTGGGAACCCGAACAGCCCCTGTGCCGCTGGGAGAGGCTGGCCTTTGATGTGTATGATGAATGGCAGAGGCAGGAAAAAGACAGGCTGTAGCTTTTTAGGCTGTAGGCTTTTAGTTTGCAGAAAAAACTTTCAATGATTACGGGGATCTATATTTGCTACTCCTTGCAGTCTGAGCTTTGCTTTAGCTAACCGACTACAGTCTAACCGCCTATAGCCTAAAAAGCTACGGCCTTTTTGTTCCTACAGCCTGTAGCCTTCAGCCTATCTGCCTCTTTTAAGCGCCGAAATAAGCTCCGTGCGGGTACACAGGGCCGCAACATCAGCCACATGCTTCTCTATCTCCTGCCTGCCGCCTTCCTCCCGGTCAACAAGAGCAATGACCAGCACCACCTCCAGGCCTTCGGCACGGGCTGCCTCGATGGCCTTAATGGTCGAGCCTCCCGTGGTGATGACATCATCGACAATCACCACCCGGTCGCCGGGCCTCACATCGCCCTCCACGAGCTTTTTCATGCCGTGGTCTTTCTGCTCTTTGCGGATGGAGAATGAGGCAATACTCGCGTTATTCAAATAGGCAGTATGCGACACAGCGCAGGCAACCGGGTCGGCGCCCATGGTGAGCCCGCCGATGGCCTGTACGCCAAGGCCTTTCACCATGTCGAACATCAGATTGCCGATAAGATATTTGCCCTCGCAGGCATGGGTGGTCTTGCGGCAGTCGATATAGTAATTGCTCATTCTGCCCGATGCCAGCTTAAAGACAGGCTCATCGCTGTATTTGAATGATTTTTCAAGCAGCAGTTCAATCAGCCGCTGTTTCAGATCCTTTTCCATGACAGGTCTCCGTGATAAGTTTTTGAATTGTTTTGTAATAGCGGATTTGGCGGCCGCGCGCAACAAATGTTTGACACACCTGTGGAGGCTTGGCATAAAACAAAAAGACCAGGGTGGCGAAACTGGCAGACACAAGCATCTATCAATGTATCATCCTGCATGATGCAGTCTGTTTATGAGGTCTTGCTGCATGGTTCCGAAGAAGAACAGTAAAGATCAAAAAATATTTTATAGTCTCTGTTTATAGCTTAAAAATATATCTCCAGCGACGACTATTTACCATATTCGTAATGAAAGTATAGAACTGTCTTGGGCCACTCGGCTCTTCCGGCACGAAATTTCTGAGCGTTATTGCAGTGATGTTCGGAAAATGCTTACACCCGGCGCGTGACGTAAAACGTATAACCGCCGTTTTCCTGCGGAACAGGTTCTTCATAATACTTGCGAATCAAGGCCGTGATGGGCGCAACTTTCCAGCGCGACCCGGTGAGGCGCCATTTCCCCGTCAAAAAATGGATGACAAGCGAAGGCAGGCCTAAATAATGACCCCACTCGAAGGCTGCCAGAGCGGCAGGCGAAAAATAATGCCAGTAGCGTTCCACCTTGAAGCCGGCAGCTTCCAGGCGTTTGGTCCACTGTTCGGGGTTTTCACAGGTCTCGTGGCGTGAAATAGTATTAAAAAAAGCTCGATAAGCCGCAGCCAGGGGTTTCAGGCCAATCGCGTCGAGGAAACGAGCAAACGACAGGCTGGGCAGGAAGTTCTGATTCGGGACACTAAAGACAAAAGGAGCGCCGGGTTTGAGCACGCGGGCCGTTTCCGCCAGCACGCCGTCCAGGTGCGGGATATGTTCCAGCGCTGAATTGCTGAGCGCGCTGGAGAAATACGCGTCCGGGTACGGCATATTCGCGCCATCTGCTTCGATCACTTCCCCGTAAACGCCTCGCGCGCGCGCCTCGCGCACCGGTCCTGTCCGCGGGTCAACGCCTGCTTCCAGCTTGCGGTCGAAGGTCAGCTGTGCAAAATGGCCGTCGCCACAGCCCAGATCCAGAGTCGGGGAAGGCAGGTCGAGGTCCTGGTAGAAGCGCGATTCAACTGCGCGCAGCAAAGCACGGAAATAGGGCAGGTCACGGGTATGCAGGTAAAGGTAGTCTTTCATCCTGGCTATTTTTTCAATCCTTCAAACACTTTTTCATATGCCGCAGCCACGGTGTCTGGGTCGTAGAAACGGGCAATATCTGCCGGATCATGCCGGAATTTGGCAGGCTGGCCAAGAATTTCAAGTATCGAATCGGCCAAAGCTCCCCAGTCGCCGATGGATGCGATTTTGCCCATGCCGGTCATTTCGACCGGACGGCGAACGCCCGGCAAAGCCGAGGCCACGCATGGCACTTTATGCATCATCGCTTCTATTTGCACCAGCCCGAACGCCTCGGTTGAATTCAAACTGGGGACAACCAGCACATCAAGGTTGGAATAAAAAGCCGCCATCTGGGTCTGGTGCAAGACGCCGAGAAAACTCCATTTACCTTGAGCTTCATATGCACGGATGCGCGGAGCCAGCCGGTCGAAATACTTCTGCTCACCCATCACGTTCAGGTACGGTCCTGCGAACAAAACCTGGGCTTTGGGGTATTTCTCAAAAACAGCCGGGAGCGCATCGAGCAGGATTTCGATGCCTTTTTCGCTGGCAAAGCGGGTGGCCATGCCAATCACCGGTCGGCGCTCGGAAATATGGTGCTGCCGGGCAAAAGCCTGCACCGTACCCGCCTGCGCCGCAGGCAGCTGCACGGGAGGCGGAATGGGCGTCAACTTGTGGAGGTATCGCGAAAGGTATCTGGAGTGGTCGGCATAATCCTGAGTGTATGTCACAATATGGCTTGAAAGCAGTCCGGCCAAATGGTTTTGGAAATCAACCACCATGTTGACCAGTCGATTAAAAAAACCTCTCGGGAGTTGCAAATCACAGTGATAGGTCAAAACTGCCGGCTTGCCCATCAGGCGGGCGCGAAGGGCAAAACCCGGCGCATCGAACTGGGGCAGGTGCATCTGCACCACATCGCTGGCAGCAACATGCTTCCAGGCCAGCCAGCCGATAGTGGGCATGATCACCCCCTTGCTGATGCGCACCAGAACCGGAGCGCGAACGATCCGCACGCCATTGCGCACTTCCTCGGCAGGCGTGGCTGTGTCGAAATGAGAGGTCAGCACGGTCACTTCATGGCCGCAGCGGACAAAGGCTTCGGCCAAACGCTCGGCATAAATCGTCAGACCGGATATGTGAGGTCGATAGTACGTAAGTACGGTGAGAATTTTCATAAAAAAATAACAAATCGGCCTTTGCGCCGGCTGCGTTGGATTTGCTAAAAACAAAAAAAGCAGAATGGTTTGACGTTCCTACTGAGCCGCGGCACAATCGAAAAAATTTCACGTCATTTGTCTAAAAAAGATTTTTTTGTTTGCGCTGACCCAGTCAAACAACTGTTTCACGCCTTTATCCACATCATATTTCGGCTTCCAGCCGAGTATTTTCCCGGCTTTACGGATGTCAGAGACAAAGACTTTCTGGTCTCCCGGACGCCAATCACCATAAGCAACCGCAACAGGTTTGCCAAGCAATTTTTCCAGGCGTGGGCCAAACTCTGCCCAAATGGACATGGTGTTTTCGGGGCCGCCGCCCAGGTTGAAGACATCGCCTTTCACCTTTTCGATGTGCTGAATAGCCAGATCATAGGCATCGCCTAAATCGTAGACATGCAGCAAATCACGGATTTGCTTGCCATCTCCGTAAATGGTTATCGGACGCCCCATCACTGCTGCGATGACAAACCAGGCCACCCACCCCTGATCTTCCACGCCAAACTGGCGCGGGCCATAAATACAGCTTTGGCGCAGGACGACTGAACGCAAGCCATACATGCGGCTGTAATCCCGCACATACTGGTCACCAGCGCCTTTGGAACAGCCATACGGGGAGCGAAAGTCAAGCGGCTGGGTTTCGGATGCGCCAAAAGGCAAATCCCTGTATGCCCAGCGGGTGGCGTTTTCCACAACCGCGACATCATCCATGCCGCCATATACCTTATTAGCCGAGGAATAGAGAAAAATCGGGTCGCGTTTATTCAGGCGGGCTGCTTCCAGCATATTAAAAGTACCCAGGGCGTTGATGTCAAAATCTTCTCGCGGCTTGACGACCGAAGTTGTCACGGCCACCTGGCCCGCCAGATGAAGGATCACGTCTGCTTCGCGCGCTGCAATCGAGAGTTTGACAGCATCACGCACATCGCCGACAACCAGCTTGAAAGCTTTTTCGCCGTAGGTTTCGGTGAGCCACTTGAGATTGAGGGGCGCTCCAGCCCGCGAGAGATTGTCATAAACGGTTACTTTCTCACCGCGGTCCAGCAGGCGGGAGACGTAGTTTGAACCAATGAACCCCGCGCCGCCAGTGACAAAATAGTTCGGTGACATACGTATTCCTGGCTGGTAAGCGCCTCTTCAGGGCGCAATTGAAACTTCATCAACTGCTGCTGCTGATAAAGTCCTGAAATGGTCTGACGCATCAGCCGCTGCCCATGCCGTGTGTTTGCCGGTGTCACGCTCTCGGGCTGAACGCTGCAGAGTACGGCATGTATGAAAAACGTAACTGCGCCCGCCGTCACATCCCCCGCTTATTGAGGGGAAATGAGCTGTTTTGCCTGTTTTTTTTGGTTTTGTGCGTCAATAGAACAGGGAGGCCTGCATACATTCCCCCGGAAGAGCCCTTTTAGTAAGCTACCTCCGAAAATGCAGTACGAAATTTTCCCTGAATGCCGCGCTTCCAGCGGCATGAAAAAGGTTATTCCCCCGCCATCCAGGCGGGAACGCTCTTTAATCCTTATCCTTCAGCAGCGTTTCCAGGCTCATTGATTCTTCTGATAAATCAGAATCACAGAGCATTTTGTTGAGGGCCTTTTTCAGGCCCGGGCTTGCCTCCGCCTCAATGGCTTTGCACAGGTTCTGAAGTGCCGTTACCATTTCAGGCGAAAAGCTCGGTTGCTCCTGTTCATTCTTCAGCGCTTTATCAATAACAGGCCTCATCAGGTAAAAAATATGAGCTGCTTCGGCCTTGATAGCCGAATTGATCCTCATTATCGATACAAGCTCCCGGGCATGAACATAGTAGAGAAAGATATAGGCCCTGCCGCGCGGGGTAGTCAATAACACCCTATCCCGGAATTGCCGCAACGCGGCAAGATCTTCTCCGTTTTCATTAAGCGCATAGGCGGCGGGGCACCGCGTGCGGATAGTAGTGGTTGTCGTCGTATCCGGGATGCTCGTTGTGGGGTTAGTGGTCGTGGACGTTGTTGGTGCTGTCGTTGTGGTCGCCCCGGGCGTTGGTGTACTAACTGGTGTCGGCGTAGCTGTCGGTGCCGGTGTCGTTGTCGGTGCCGGTGTCGTTGTCGGTGCCGGCGTGGCTGTCGGTGCCGGTGTGGCTGTCGGTGCCGGCGTGGCTGTCGGTGTCGGATGGCTGGTTGCTGCTGACGATTCAGGCTGCGTGGGCG
>JAFGCP010000348.1 GCA_016932595.1 Deltaproteobacteria bacterium | reverse complement strand
CTTAATAAAACAGCCGGAAAATGCGGCCTGCTGCAGGAAGCGGGACTTATGGTGTGGGTGGGAAGCTATTTTATGGGTCTTTCATCCGATCTTCCCGAAGGCACATTTCCTGAGCTGCAGTAGTATGACAGGGTATACTGTCCTGAATAAAAAGGGCCGCTCCGGCCCTTTTTTTATTGTTGTCTGCAAAAGAGCATTGAAAAAAACTGAATGTGCAATATATATTACATGTAACTGTCTGAAGCAGGTTGCTGTTTATTATTGCTTATGTTCATTGCCGGGGTACATGATGTGTTTTACCATTGCTGCCTGATGTACGAGTCGAGATCTGTTGATTCATGCCTGAATGAAAGGTGTTTTTTTTAAGGTTGGGCTTATCCGCCGCAGCGGAGAATTCCTGCAAATTCATGGTTGAAGGTTTTTATTCATCCGCCCATTTGAGATTTGGAGTAATCATGAAGAAAATAGTCGTAATCCTTCTCATGTTCACTGCTTTCAGCGCGCAGGCCCAGACCTATGACTGGGAGATAGAGCCCGGCCTGAACACTTCCTGGACGGTGTATAATGATTTCATTAGAATAGCTGTGTGGTCTGACAACCAGAGTGCTTTCTGCTCGCAGCAATTTTACATAGTCCAATTAGGTGGCGGGGGCATGGAGTTGTCTTTGGGCGCGGCAAAGCCCGGCGACGATACTGTGGCATATATGATGTACCGCCCCGGATATCAGAACTGCTCTACGCTGTATCCGGGCATGGTAGGGGAGGCCGTTATCTACCAGTTCCCTGCCTGGTTTCATCCGGATGCGGCTTTTCGTATATTTTGTGAACCTCCATACTCCAAACAAATATCTTTTGATATTCCCCAGGAGCCCCGGCTTGCCATGCCCGAGCTTCCCGGCAGCGTGCCGGACAATGCAACATGCGCATCATTCAGGACAAAAGGTTTTTTTGGATTCCGGACCCGCAATGCGCTGCAGTTCTGCGCGTGGACCGGAAGCTATGGTGACATGAAGGCCATTTATTTCAATGCGCTGGTTACTGACGGGAGCATTGCACTCGACCCTCAGGAGATTATACTTTTTCAGGGAGAGAAAAGTGTGAACTCTCTTTCCTATTGGGCCGATAACAGCACTGGCGCGGCACTCTACTGCCCGGACTGCAACAGGGAAGTGCAAGCCGGAGGCGGCATTACCGCTGCCGTTTATGAACTGCCCCTGTGGTGGGACTGGTCGCAGCCTTTTACCATCCGATTTCAGGACCAGGATATCACCGTCAGCGGCGACAGCCCCTGTGCCGCAGCCTCACTGCTTGGAGGAGATAATGCGGGTCTTGCGGCGCTGCGGGGTTTCCGTGACCGGCACCTTGCAGAATCGGCAGCGGGACGCAAGCTCATAGCACTGTATTACCGCAGCAGCCCGCGGCTGATCGCCCTGCTGGATCAGTATCCGCTGCTTCGCGAAGCGGTTCGCTCAGGGCTTACACGGTTTGCCGCAGCATTTCAGTGATGCCTCAGGCTGCGCTGCCTGCATAATCCTTAATTTTGCTGCGGAGAGTGCCCTCAATGCAGAAGACGGCGAACAGACTCATAGGCGAAAAATCACCCTACCTGCTGCAGCATGCCCATAATCCGGTCGACTGGTATCCGTGGGGAGATGAAGCCTTTGCCGAAGCTCGACGGCGGGATGTGCCGGTTTTTTTAAGTATCGGGTATTCGACCTGCCATTGGTGCCATGTCATGGAGCGGGAAAGCTTTGAGGACGACGAAGTCGCCCGGTTTTTAAACCTGCACTTTGTCAGCATCAAAGTAGACCGTGAGGAGCGGCCAGACATAGACCACTTCTATATGAGCGCCTGCACCGCTCTGACCGGCAGGGGAGGGTGGCCCCTTTCCTGTTTCCTCACGCCTGCAAAAAAACCTTTTTTTACCGGCTCCTATTTTCCCAAAAAAGACAGCTACGGCATGCGCGCCTTTATGACAATTCTTGCCACCCTGGCTGATTTGTGGCAGCAGGACAGGCAGCGTCTGCTATCGGCATCTGACGACATACTACGCCACCTGTCAGAAAGCAAAGCCCCAACGCTGACAGGGCCATCAGAAGATTTTTCTTACGTGGCTTTCCAGCAGCTTCAAACCTCTTTTGATAAAAAATACGGCGGTTTCGGAGGAGCGCCGAAATTCCCCTCGGCCCATAACCTGCTGTTTCTTATCAGGTATTTCCTTCTGCACAAAAACCGTCAGGCCGCAGCTATGGTTGCTGAAACGCTTACCGCCATGCAGCGCGGCGGCATCTGGGACCATATCGGCGGCGGTTTTTCACGCTACTCGACCGACGAGCGCTGGCTTGTCCCTCATTTTGAAAAAATGATGTATGACAATGCCATGCTGACCATTGCCTGCTGCGAGGCTGGCGCAGCCATCGATACAAGCTTTTTTTTTACGGCCCGCCGGATTCTGGATTACTGCTTCAGGGAAATGGCTGATGCCGGCGGCGGTTTTTATACGGCACAGGATGCTGACAGCGAGGGGGAGGAGGGCAGGTACTATGTCTTCACGCCGTCTGAAATAAAAAAAATTTTAGGCGCTGACGACGGCCGCCGCTTCTGCGCTCTTTTTGACATTACCCCGCAGGGCAATTTTGAAGGCAAAAGCATACCGAATTTGCTGCTCAGCAGCCCGACGGCTGACGATGCGGCCTTTGCCGAGCGCTGCTTCCCTGCACTGCGGCAGTATCGTGAAAAACGAGTGCCGCCGCTCAAAGACGACAAAATGCTTGCCGCTGTCAACGGCCTTATGCTTGCTGCTCTATCGACCGCAGGCCGCCTGATGGATAATCCGGAGTATAGTGCCGCAGCTGAAAAAACAGGCCGGTTCATACTTGAGAACATGTTTAAAGACAATCGCCTGCATGCCAGCCTGCGTGACGGCGCTCTGAGGCATCCGGCAACTTCTGATGACTATGCCTATGTACTCTGGGGGATGTTTGAGCTTTATCAGGCCACCCTGCAGCCGCGGTGGCTTGCTGCTGCCATACAGATTGCCGGCAGCATGCTGGGGCTGTTTCAGGATGCTGACGACGGCTGCCTGTTCCTTTCCGGACATGATATGGAAGACCTGCCGGTTCGTGGTAAAAACACCCATGACGGCGCACTGCCCTCGGGCAATGCCATTGCAGCCCTGACGCTGGCGCGGCTGGCTGCCGTGACACAGAATGAGACATATGGCAGTGCTGCAGAGCGGGTACGTGATGCCCTGTCCGGAGCCATGAAAGCCTACCCCGCTGCCTGCACGGGACTGCTGTGCGCAGATGTATATCTCCGGCATGGGGGCACGAATATTGTTCTTGCAGCCGGAACGGGCATAGATGAACTGCTGAAGGCAGCGCAAGGATTCAATCCTTTTGTGACTCTGGCGCTGTGCGGTGATACATACAATGAGATAGACACCCTTGCACCGCATATGAAAGACTGCATTCCCGTGCAGGGAAGTGCTGCAGCCTATATCTGCTCTGCCGGCAGTTGCCTGCCACCGGTCACTGACCCGGCTGTACTGGCGCGGAATATACTAATACCATAATTTTTTTTCGTCATGCCGGCAAAAGCCGGCATCCAGGGTTTTGTTTTGGCACGGTATGCCGTGGCCTTGCTGTACTTAAAACCGTCTTTGACCTGCAGGCTTGTCCGAAGAGCTCATGTGAGCATTCAGATCACCGCCGCTCACGAACAGGCTCTCACCGTTCTGATCATATACAGCATAGTCTCGGTTTGCAGGGTACTGCAGGACGGCTGCCTGCCTGCACTCCGGGTACGCAGCTGTGAGTATTACCATTCCTGCAAGCAGCAAACCCCAAAAAACATACAGATACTGTCTCATACGGCCTCCATATAAGGTTATTGTATGCTTCCCTTATAGCCGCCGGTTGTGTCATATAAGGTCAAAAAATAAAATTTTTTTTTCTTGCAGCTGATTTATTCGAAAATAAAAAGTTGAAGATGTTATTTCCACTGGAGAAGGGGGGGGCAAGTGGTTGCCTGAATACATAGGATAAAAGGCCAGGATGTATCCAGATATTGCTTTGAAATCATGCTGTGCCTGTCGTACGCAGGATCAGTAAATACGGAGGGACTCTTTAATGTGAAAAGCGCGGGAGCAAAGCAATTTTTTGAAAATAAAAAAAATACCTGATGCGTATATAAAAATCTTGACAATGAAAGTTGACGTTTT
>JAFGCP010000347.1 GCA_016932595.1 Deltaproteobacteria bacterium | reverse complement strand
GTTTGCCAGCACGCCCTGGGCAGCCGCGACCGTAAGCTGCGTGTTTTTGGGCGTGGTGTAATTGTCGGGCTCTGCCTCCAGGGGGAGGTCTTCCAGATTAAACATGGGGTAGGACAGGCCCGGGCGAATGTCCCAGATAGCGGCAAAATCCCAGCCCGCATCGGTGAAGGTGGCCTTGGTCTTCATCTCAGCAGTTGTTTTTCCCTCGCCGCCGTCGGATTCTGCAAAGCCCGAGGCCTCGGCATCCCAGAAGCTTGCGGTCACGCCGCCCGAAGACGTATACCCGACCAGGCCGCCCACATACTCATAGCCGGTCACCGTGCCCGCGCTGTAGCTGTTGTTGATATAGCCGTCATGGTAGCCGACCAGGCCGCCGGTATACTCGTAGCCGCCGGTCACCGCGCCCAGGGCATAGCAGTTGCTTATATAGCCGCTGGAGGTTTCGCCCACCAGGCCGCCCACATAATCTTGCCCGCCGGACACATCGCCCGCGGCATAGCTCCTGGCTATGCTGGCTTCATAAAGATAGCCGACCAGGCCGCCCACGTCATAATCCGAGCCGCTCACCGTGCCCGTGGCATAGCTGTCGCTGATGGAGCCATACTCGAAATACCCGACAAGGCCGCCCACATCGTCATAGCCCAGCACCAAGCCGCTGGCAGAGCAGTTGCTGATGGCGCCGTAGTCATGGTAGCCCACCAGGCCGCCCACATACTCGTCGGAGCCGCTCACCGGGCCGGTAGCAGAGCTGTTGGTGATGTTGGACTCATAATTATACCCGGCCAGGCCGCCCACATACTCGTAGCCGCTCACTGCCCCCGTGGCAGAGCAGTTTTTGATGGTGCTGCCGTATTCATTATAGCCCGACAGGCCGCCCACATAATAATAGCCGTTGACCGCGCCCGTGGAATAGCAGTCTGTGAGGCTGATATAGCTTGAATAGCCCGTCAGGCTTCCTACATAATCGCCGCCGTTGACCGCGCCCGTGGCATAGCAGCCCGTGATGGCGTTTGTGTCGCTGGCTTCTCCGACCAGGCCGCCGGTGTAATCGTCCCCGCTGACCATGCCGGTGGCATAGCAGTTGGTGATGGTGCCGTATTCATGATACCCGACCAGGCCGCCGGTATAGCTCATGCCGCTTACCGCGCCGGTGGCATAGCAGTTGCTGATGTCGGTTGTGTAGGCTTCACCGACCAGGCCGCCCACCTCGTCGTCATCGGCGGCCACCGGGCCGGTGGCATAGCAGTTGTCAATGGTATTGTATTCGCTGTAGCCGGCAATGCCGCCGGTATAATAATAGTAGCTGCTCACCGGGCATGTGGTGAAGCAGTCGGCGATATTGGCATAGCCGATATAGCCGACGATGCCGCCGGTATATTCCTCATAGGCGCCAATGGAGCCCGTGGCAGAGCAGCCCGAGATGGGAGCGTACTCGTCATAGCCCACGATGCCGCCGGTATAGTAATAGCCGCCCGTGACCCGCGCCGCGCTGGTGCAGGCCGTGATGGAGCCGAAATAAATATTTCCGACCACGCCGCCGGCATAGCCGTTGTCCGAGTCGTCGGCGGAGCTCACCCTGCCCGTGACATTGCACCCGGAAATCGCGCTGTACTCGCTGTAGCCCGCCAGGATGCCGACTTCATCGTCGCCGTTTACCGTGGCATTGTCGAAATTGATGTCCTTGAATACCGCGCCCTCGGCATAGCCGAAAAGGCCGACATGATCTTCGGTTTCACGGTTGATTTTAAGCTCGCGGATCGTATAGCCCTGGCCGTCAAACATGCCGGTAAACGGGGTGCCGCTGTCGCCGATAGGGTCAAACCCGTCGCCGCTGTTCCAGGCTGCGGTGTCAGAAGCGTCGATGTCGGCCCCCAGCGCGTAATCGCCGTCAAGCGGAAAAGCGGCGTCATTGCCGATCTTCTGCAAATCATCAATAGTGGTGATGGTGATTGGTGCGCCGACAGCTTTTCCCGGCGCAGCCGCAACCAGCGCCAGAGCAAAACAGCAAGCAGCATAGAGCAGTGTGCGGTAACGGTGTAGCTTCATGGTTCCCTCCTTTAGTTATATGGTGTGCTGTGGTGTTTGGCTAAAATGTGGCCGGTTTTATCCGGACCGGTAATTTTCTAGGATGTATTTTGTTTGAAGTGTTGGTGCATGATGCCTCCTGGATGGCGCTGGTGTATTAATATATAGATAATTGATTTATGCTGTTTGTCAATGAAATAAATAGGAGCTATAAAACCAAGGGTAATAGTATTATATTTTGTAAAGAATATGTCTCTGAAGTTCAGGCCGCGGATTAGAAAGAGCGGAAGAGCAGTTTGCACGGCCCACTACATTCTGGCTGAAGGTATAATATAAAGCACGGGTGCACCAGCATGAGCTTTTTTGGGCCACTGGCAGCAAACAGCATGCTTCGCTACGGGCTGAATATCCAAAAACTTAACACTTCCTTAACATAAAATTTATCGGGTCTTAATATAATGCCGATAAATATACTATCAAAATTAGCGTTATGAGCATGGGCACAGCCGGGCTTTTATGGTATGAAATATATAATACCCTTTTGAAAATCGTGTCAGGCAATTTATAAATGAAAAAGCCCATAGTCATAGTTGAAGATGAGCCCGATATTGTCGAGCTCATGACTATCCACCTTGAAAAAACCGGCTTTGCCGTAAAAAGCTTTTCAGGCGGAGCGGGCTTTCTGCGCTTTATTGAGAAGACAGAGCCTGCCCTGGTGGTGCTTGACCTGATGCTTCCCGATATCGACGGGCTTGAAATTTGTAAAACCCTGCGCCGCCACGAAAGCCTTGCTTCTGTGCCCATCATTATGGTCACGGCAAAAGGCGAGGAGATGGACAAGGTGCTGGGCCTCGAGCTGGGGGCCGACGACTATATGGCTAAGCCTTTTTCCCCCAGAGAGCTGGTGGCGCGGGTCAAGGCGCTGTTGCGGCGGAATGGGCCTGCTGCGCAGGCGGGCAAAGTGGTTGAGATCGGCGGTATGCTGACCCTTGACCTTACAAAATACGAGGTGATGCTGCGGGGCCGCAGAATTGAGCTCACATCGACCGAGTTTAAAATACTTGAGCTGCTGTCGTCGAAAAAAGGCTGGGTATTCAGCCGGGAGAAGATACTTGACCACCTCTGGGGCGACGAGAAGGCAGTTATCGATCGCACGGTTGATGTGCATATCCGCCATTTGCGGGAAAAGCTTGGCGACGCCGCTTATTTCGTTAAAAACATTCGTGGGGTGGGGTATAAGCTGGAAGAATGAAACGATCTGTTTTTGCTAAAATATTTGCCGGGTATTTTCTCCTGACCTGCGTGCTTGCAGGAGGGGTTTTCTTTTTTTCCTACCGCATTTCGCGCCATTACTATGAGAAAACGCTCATCGACGATCTTCAAAAGCTGTGCACGGTGCTGTTAGTTTCGGCAACCCCTCTGGTTGAGCAGCAGCGCTGGGCAGAGCTTGACGCGGCCATGAAGCGCGTCGGCTCCTCCATCGAAACCCGCATTACGGTTATTGACCGCAAGGGCAGGGTGCTTGCCGATTCGGAAAAAACCCCGGCCGATATGGAGAATCATCTTTCACGGCCCGAGGTGTTTGCTGCGATGCAGGGCGGCACAGGCACGTCCGTACGCTACAGCACCACGGTGCAGGAAAATATGCTGTATGTGTCAGTGCCCATCCGTAAAGACGGTGCTGTTGCTGGCGTGCTGCGGGCAAGCATGCACATGCCCCATATCAACCGCATGCTGGCTGATTTTCGCAATGCCGTGCTGCTCACGGCTTGTGCCGTCATGGTTCTGGGGCTTCTGGTGGCCCTGATCATGTCGCGCCGTCTCACCCGGCCCATTCGTAAGCTCAGCAATGCTTCAAGGCTTATTGCCGCAGGCGATTTCAATGTGCGCGTGTTTCTCGACAATAATGACGAGCTCAGGGATTTCGCCGACAGCTTCAATACCATGACGGAAAAGATACGCGGCCTTTTTGACGAGGTTTCCCTGCAGAAGCAGGAGCTTGACAGTATTATTGCATCCATGAACGAGGCTCTGCTGGTTCTGGACCGCGACAGCCGCATTGTGCTTGCCAATGATGCTTTCAGGCGCATGGCCCATGAGCAGCCCCTGGATGGGCGGTTTTTCTGGGAGATCATCCGCGTGCCCGAGCTCGGAGACATTGTCAAGCAGGTGCGCGCCGGCCATGACCGGCATATCGGCGAGGTGACTTTTAATGACAGAATCTTTCTGTGCAGCGCATCATATATGGCGCAGAAAGAGGAAATCCTGCTGGTGCTGCTTGACATCACGGAAATCAGAAATATCGAGCGCATGAAGAAGGACTTCGTCGTAAATGTTTCCCATGAGCTGCGCACCCCACTGACGGCCATCAAGGGATTTGTTGAAACAATGCTCGACGATACCGACGGGGCGGACAGCCGCCGCTATCTTGAGATCATTAAACGCCATACCGACCGGCTTATACATATCACCAAAGACCTTATGTCCCTTGCGCGGCTCGAGCGTGAAGAGCAGCTTGAAACCCAGCCCTTCAATCTGAAGGCGCTTATCGACCAGGTTCTGATTATGTATGAGGCGCGCCTGAGGGAGAAACAGCTGACCCTGCAGCTGGACATCGACAGTGCCCTGTCGGACATGCGCGGCGACGCATTTACAATCGAGCAGATATTTATCAACCTGCTTGACAATGCCATTACCTATACAGGGCAGGGCGGCGTCACCATCACGGCCCGCCGCGAGCAGGGGCAAGCCATTATCAGCGTCAGCGATACGGGTATGGGCATTGCCGCAGACCAGCTGCCGCGCATTTTTGAGCGGTTCTATGTGACGGATAAATCCCGCTCGCGAAAGCTCGGCGGCACGGGCCTCGGGCTTTCCATCGTCAAGCATATCGTGCTGCTGCACAAGGGCACAATCGATGTTGAGAGCACACCCGGCACGGGCACAAAATTCACCATACGCCTGCCGCAGTGAGTAGTGCATTGCCCATTACCTGCGATCCCTGACCCCCGAACCCTGACCCCTTCAAATCCTTTATTCTTAATCAAAAAATAACCATTTCCTTATGATGCCTTAATACAGCGTGGCTATACTTACAGGCAAGAGAAGCATATAAAGGAGATGGACAGATGAGCACAGATCCCAACACAGCTCAAAGCATGGAAGCCCCCATAAATGTACTTTATATGCGCGGCATACGCGAGCGGGTTTTTGGCGAGCTTTCCTTAATGGCGCAGCAGCTCGGCATGGGGGTTGCCGATGAGCTTTTTGCCGCAATTTACCGCACTGTCGCCGAGCATCTTTTTATCATTCAAAATCTCTGCTACGACGGCGATATAGACCCGCGCGCCTGGATATGCGCCAGCCATGATGATGCGCCCGGCCTTCCCTATCCGCGGCGTCTGCGGGTGGGCTTTTACCCGATTGCGGCAAATCCGTTGCACTGGGGCCATTTGATCATCGGCCTTCGCGCTATGGCATGCCTGCAGTTGGACAGGGTCGTGTATATTATCGCAGGCCGCGATCCCCGCAAGCCCGACATGGTTCCCGCCGATTTTCGTCATATCATGGCCCGTGATTCGCTGAAGTTGTTCGGGCCGCTGTTTGCCTGCAGCTCCCTTGCCCAATACAACGGCTATGACGGCGAGACCAACCTCTATCGGATGCTCATGCTCAACCCGAAGCAGCCTATGGATGTTTTTTATATCGCCGGCGGCGATCATTGCCGAAGATTTTATCCCGGCACCGAATACCCTGATACGCTTGCGAAACTGGAGCTGCACAGGTCCGCCCGGACTTTCTATTACAATCCGTTCCTGCATAGCGTCAACGCAATCTTTATCGAGCGCGGCAGTCATGCAGTGCAGGTAGACACCTGCCTTGATGTGCATTTCCTTGAGGCCCTGCCCTTTGCCGCTTCTTCAACCATGGTCCGGGCAGCACTTGACGGCACAGGCGAACGAAGCGGTCTTGCAATCCTGCCCTATGGCGCCTATGTCGATATCCGCGCCCTGAACCTCTACGGTTCCCGGCCTGCTGCCAGGGGCATGCAGCGCCGCAGCGTGGTGATGCATGCCGATGCCGCCATGGCAATGGCCTGCTGAAGCGATACATTCGTTAAAAAATTCGGTAAAAGAATCAAACAATAAAAAATAAAAGCCGGCCACTGATGCAGTCGCCGGCTTTTATTTTTATGGTATCATCCGTCTGCTGAGCTATGCTGTTGCGATCTCAGCACATGTCCGGGGAGGCAGGGCGCTGCAGCGGTTGTGCGGTGAATCACGCAGCGTTCCTGCCGCTGTGTTGAGGTCGCTGCCATGCACAACCGTATGAAGCACCGCCACAAGCTCATTCAGATCGAGAGCATGGCGCGACAATGCTTCACCTGTTTCCGCAGCTTCCCGGGCCAGATGCGTGCTGCTTTCCGTTGCCGTTTGCATGTCGGCAACCGATCCATACAACTGCTCTATGGCTGAGGCCTGCTCTATGCTTGCGCCAGATACGCTTTCATTCAAGCCCCGCATGTCGCCAATGTAGCGGGCCAACTCGTCAAAAACGGAAGCGACAGCCTGCGAAGCCTGCATGCCGCTGTTCACATGTCCGAGTGACTGATGGATAAGGTTGGCCGTATTTTTTGCCGACTCGGTGCATTGCTGTGCGAGCAGGCCTACCTCGCGGGCAACCACTGCAAAGCCGTTGCCCGCCTCGCCGGCATGGGCAGCTTCAATGGCGGCGTTCAGTGACAGCATTTTGGTCTGAAACGCAAGCCCGTTGATCGTTTCGACGATGGAGGCGCACTGTGTTGCTGAAATTTCAATGCGCTGCATGACCTCGAGCAGGCTGCGCATGTGCGCCGCACCCTGTTCTGATGATTCATGGGCACAGCGCGCCGTGAGGGATGCGGCGGTACTGCTGTCGGCATTTGCCCTGGTCGACTGAGTCATCTGTTCAAGGGCTGAGGAAGATTCCTGCAGGCGGGCAGCCTGAATTTCCGCCGCGTGATGCAGATCGGCGCTGTTGGCGGCCATGGCAACAGAGGTGTTTCGCAGAGTAGCCGAACTCTGCCTGAGCCCTGATATTGTCTGCGTCAGGGAGCCATTTATGTGAAGGCTCAGCAGTGTTCCGAGCAGCAGAGAGAAGAGCGCCCCCAGCGCGCAGCCGATAAGCGCGTTTGTTCTGGCCCAGTGCGCGCTTCGAAGCGAGTGGGCGACAGCGCTGGCGGCGGCCTGTTCATTGAGATTGATCAACTGCTCCAGTATGCCCTGCACGGTGCGCTGCTGCTGGAATATGCTCACACGCGCCTGTCGGGCCATGCGCGTATACAGCTCCTCGGCTTTGGCGGCCTGCAGCCGCAGCTGGTCGAACATGCTGAACATGGTGTCCGCTGCGGGGATCAGCTCGCCGAAAAAAACAAGGGAAGCATCCTGTATGCGGCCTAACATAACCTGCTTTTTGATTTTTGCCACACCGGTATAAAACTTTTCATGCTCCGGGACAATGGCCCGTACTGTTTGCTGCAGGGCGGAATTGGCCGTTGAGAACCTGCCCAGCCAGCGTCCGAAATGCGACTGCTGAGGGTCTTCGCCACCATCAAAGGCCGTGTTGGTCTGGATCAGATAGGATGTCTGGCCCTGCAGCTTGTAGAGATCGCCCCGAAACTGCTCGACATCGGTTTTCATGGCCAACGGGTTGCCGATATCAAGGGCATCAAGCTCTTGGCACAAACCGAGAAAGACCTGATTATCTGTTTCCCATGCCGCAAGAGCCGAACGAAGCTGATTATACAGCTGCGCCTCATGGTCTGTTCGAGGCAGGCTGTCATAGGTGTGCAACTCCTCTTTATAGGCTTTTTGCGCCTGGGCTAGCGCCTGGTACTGGGCCAGCCGCTCCTGCTTCGTGATGCTGGGATCCAGCAGTATCATGGCCGAACCTTTGATAGCTTCAAGGTTCGCGCTTACCCGCAATATGTTTTCGATGCTTGCAAGCCTGACTGTGCCGATTTCGACCAGATGCGAACTGAGCTTGTTTGCCACCCCCCAGCCGATAGAGCCGGTGAGCAGCGTGGTGCAGGCGATGACGGAAAAGCTGCCGAGCAGCTTGGTGCGCAGGCGCATGCGGCCAAGAGGCGCTCTCAGGCGCGAGAAGTACTCTGATAACATTGTTCTATCCTTTCCTGTGCGGTGGTTTCGGAGCGGCATACGCCGGTGTTACATCTGTTCGCATTTGATGCGCAGGGGAGACTGCTTGGCCTGTTTTTTAAGGCGCGCAAGAAGCTGGCTCACTTCTTCCAGCGACAGGCGGCTGCGGTTTTTCGACAGGTGCAAAAAAACCGCGCTCACGCTCAGCAGCGGAAAGCGCCGCTTCGTTCCATCGCGGTCAATACCGTTGAGATAGCCGTTGCTGCGGTCCTGCTCGCTGTAAAACGACAGAATGTCTTCGCGGAAGCGGCGAATGAGCATTTGCGTGCGCGGCAGAAGGTGGTCGCGGTTTTTATCTGTCACCTGCACGCCGGAAAAAAAATCATCGCCTCCAATATGCCCGATAAAAGCTCCGCCGTTGGCGCATGATTTCAGCAGGTCGGCAAACAGCAGTATCGCCCGGTCGCCAACGCGAAATCCGTAGGTGTCGTTGAAGGGCTTGAAATTGTCGAAGTCGAAATACACGTAGACATAATCATGACTCAGATCGCACAATGATTCGGCGATATAGGCGCTGATGAGGCTGTTGCCCGGCAGTTTCGTGAGCGGATTCTGATCGCGGGCAGTGGCGATATTTTTTTCATTCAGCGCCTTCAGAAGAGCCCGTGCGCTCATGAACCCGATATAAAGGCCGCCGCTGGTGAGTATGATTCCCTCTGAGCGCTCATCCATGGCATAAATGTCCAGGATTTCCTCGATGGTTTTATGGGCATCAACGACAGGGCAGCGCGAAATAAAATCGCGCAGGGACTTGCTCAGCCCGGCATTGAGGAGCAGATCCTTGCCGTAGCGTGAATAGGCGTATTCCTTGAGGTCTTTTTCCATAATGAGCCCCAGGGGCTCGTCCTTTTCATTGACCACGGGAATAAAAGTCTGAGTTTTGTGCCGGCGGAACTCTTCGAAAACCAGTGTCATGTTTGTGCTGTCGATCCGGACGGGCGAGATGAACTCCATCTGGTCGGTTATGATACGGTGGTCGCAGTTGGTGTACTGGCGGCGCTCCGAGCGGCTCAAGGCGGGCACGTTTTCATACCTAAAGCTGATGCGTTTGCAGTCGAGCTGAGGCTCCTGAACGAGGTAGCCCTGGACATAATCGCAGCCGATATCCTTGCATACATTGAATTCATCGATGGATTCCACCCCTTCGGCGATGACCGCAATGCCCAGCGTGTGGGCCAGGCTGAGCACTTTAAAGACAAACAGCCTTTTTTTTGGATCCGCGGCAATGCCGGCAATGAAAAAACGGTCTATTTTGATGAAGTCGGGCTCCGCGTGATAGAGCAGCTGCAGCCCGGAAAAGCCGGTTCCGAAATCGTCAACGGCAATGCGGTAGCCTTGCTGCTTATAGGTGGTGAGCATCGTTTTGATGCTGTGCAGGCATTCGAACGGGTGGCGCTC
>JAFGCP010000346.1 GCA_016932595.1 Deltaproteobacteria bacterium | reverse complement strand
TGCCCGGGATGAAGGCATGCTGAGCGGCATATCAAGCGGCGCGGCGGTAGCTGCCGCCCTTCGCCTTGCGCGGCTGGATGAGTTTACGGGAAAAACATTCGCCGTTATTCTGCCCGATGCCGGCGAGCGCTATCTTTCAACGGTTTTATTCGAGGGCATCGGCGCCTGAGTGTTTGTAAAAAAAATAACTGCGGTAAAAACCGTTCGCCCTGAGTCCTGAGCTTGACGAAGGGTCGAAGTTTCGCTATGCATGGTTCGGCGGGCTCACCACGAACGGTTACCTTATGGCGCTGATTTTTTACATGCTTTAAAGGCGTCTGGGATGAAGGTCCGTGCCGGCTGCAGTCGGGCAGCCGGAAGCGGGCAACAGATAATGCACAGCTACGTGGAGAGTTTTATGTCAAAGACAATTCAGGAGATCAACGAAAAGATCAAAAAGGGCTCAGCCGTTGTGGTGACCGCCGAAGAGATCATCGGCATTGTGCATAAAAAAGGCGCTAAAAGGGCGGCCGCCGAAGTCGATGTCGTGACAACGGGCACCTTCGGCCCCATGTGCTCATCAGGAGCCTATTTTAACCTGGGCCATACCAAGCCGCGCATAAAGATCGGCGGCGGCACCTGCACCTTGAACGATGTGCCCTGCTATACCGGCTTTGCCGCGGTTGACGTCATTCTGGGCGCCACCGCCATGCCCGACTATGATCAGCGCAATGCAGCCTATCCCGGCTCGTTCAAATACGGCGGCGCTCATGTGATCGAGGAGCTTGTGGCTGGCAAAGCGGTGAAGCTTTCGGCAACGGCCTATGGCACGGACTGCTATCCGAGCAAAAGCGTCGAGACGATGGTCTATCTTGCCGACATGAACGAAGCCGTGCTTTTCGACCCGCGCAACTGCTACCAGAACTACAATGTGGCGGTCAACTGCTCGGACAGGGTGATCTATACCTATATGGGGCGCCTGCTGCCGCGCATCGGGAACGCCAACTACTGCAGCGCCGGCCAGCTTTCTCCGCTGCTCAATGATCCGCTGTATAAAACCATCGGCATCGGCACGCGCATATTTCTCGGCGGCGGCCAGGGGTATGTTTCCTGGCAGGGAACGCAGCACAACCCCAATGTCAAGCGCAGCGGGAATGGCGTGCCGCGCATGGGCGCGGGCACGCTTGCCGTTATGGGCGATCTCAAGCAGATGAGCCCCGAGTGGCTGCGCGGCGCGAGCATGACGGGCTACGGCGTTACCCTCACCGTCGGCATCGGCGTGCCCATACCGATACTCAATGAGGAAATCGTCCAGTATACTGCCGTGCGCGACGAGGAGATCTTTGCGCAGGTCATCGACTACAGCAAAAACTATCCCGAGGTGATCCCGGGCAGTGTCGCCGAAGTGAACTATGCGCAGCTCAAGAGCGGCTCCATCACGCTGGAGGGCAGGCAGGTCCCGACGGGCGGCCTTTCAAGCTATGTGGCAGCTAAAAAAATAGCCGCAATTCTCAAGCAGTGGATTGCCGATAAGAAGTTTTATCTGAGCGAGCCCGTGGCGCTGCTGCCGTCGGTTGATTCCGGTGGCAGTGTCAAGCTTATGGCCGACCGGCCTGTAAAGAAATAACCCTGTTTGCAACCGGAGGAATCCGCTATGCCGAAAAAAAGAGTAGTACTCACATTCCCGCCCACGCTGGTGAGCCACCCCGTTACCTATCATCTGGTGAAGGATTATGACCTTATGGTCAATATTCTGCGCGGCGTCGTGACCCCCAATGAAGAAAGCGGCCTTGTGGTTGAGCTGTCGGGCGCCAAGCATGCCCTTGAAGAGGGCATGAAATATTTGAGCGAAACCGGCATTCATGTGCAGCCCCTGGGCCAGGATATCAAGTGGCATGCTGACAAATGCACGCACTGTACGGCCTGCATCCCGGCATGCCCCACGAAGGCCCTTACCGTTGACCGCGAGAGCATGGAAGTGTCATTTGAGAAGGATAAATGTATCGCCTGCGAGCTGTGTATTCAGATATGCCCCTATCGGGCCCTTGAGATACAGTTCTAAGCAGCGCACCCTGTCATTTTTTATGTACCGGAGGCATACTACCCCATGTCCGACCAGCAGTTGATTGAAGAAATCGAGGCCCTGAAGGCCGATCGCAATGCCATCATTCTCGCCCATAACTATCAGCGCGATGAGGTTCAGGAACTTGCCGATTATACGGGCGATTCTCTTGGCCTGAGCATACGCGCCTCCCAAACCGATGCCGATGTGATCGTTTTCTGCGGCGTGCTTTTCATGGCCGAAACCGCCTCTATTCTCTGCCCGGAAAAAACCGTGCTTATGCCCGATCCCGATGCGGGCTGCCCCATGGCGGACATGATAACAGCCCAGCAGCTGCGCGATCTCAAGGCCCAGCATCCCGGCGCCGTGGTGGTTACCTATGTTAATTCATCGGCCGAGGTCAAGGCCGAGACCGACCTGTGCTGCACATCATCAAACGCGGTGAAGGTCGTGCAGTCGCTCAAAGACGCGCAGGAGATTATTTTCGTGCCCGACCAGTATCTCGGCTCATATGTGGCTCAGCAGACCGGCAGAAAGATGATACTGTGGCAGGGATACTGCCCCACGCATATGCGCATTACCCCTGAGCACATACAACGTCAGAAAGCGGCCCATCCCGCTGCAGAGGTGCTCGTGCATCCCGAATGCACGCAGCCCGTGGTGGCGTGCGCCGATTATGCCCTTTCCACCGAAGGCATCTGCCGCAGGGCGCATGCGTCAGGCGCGGCAGAGTTTATCATCGGCACGGAGCTTGGCGTCATGTACCGCCTGAAGAAAGAAAACCCGGAAAAAACCTTTTACCCGGCAACGGATTTTGCCCTCTGCCCCAATATGAAGAAGACCACGCTTGAAAAGATACTCTGGTGCCTTGAGGGCATGAAGCACGAGGTGCGCGTGCCGGAGAATATTCGCCTGCGCGCGCGCCAGGCCGTTGACCGCATGGTTGCCATTGTGTAAAAAATGAAAAAATTAAACATTTCATTTTTTCACTGTTGCACCAGCCTTAATGTTTAGTGTATGTAATTATATAAATTTTGAAATTTAAACGCTGGGGTTTGCAACACTGACTGTACAGTGATCCACGAAAAGGTGAATAACCGCGTGAAGGAACAGTCGGCTACCCAACCTATTCATTATAGATACTTCATCAACATGGGGCCGCAGCACCCGAGCACCCACGGCGTGCTGCGCCTGGTGGTGGGCCTCTACGGCGAGTATGTGCTGAGCCTTGAGCCGGTTATCGGCTACGGGCACCGCATGCAGGAGCTTATGGCCGAGCGCCGCCCCTGGCCCGCATTTCTTCCCAATACCGCCCGCATGGACTATGCCTGCGGCCTGCCGCATCAGCACTGCTATCTGCTGGCTGTTGAAAAAATGCTGGGCATTGCCGTTGCGGAGCGCGCCGAATATCTCCGCGTTATCACCACGGAAATCAACCGCATCGTCAGCCATTTGCTGTGGCTGGGCGCAAATCTGCTTGACCTTGGCGCTTTCACCCCGATTCTGTACTGCTTTGACGACCGCGA
>JAFGCP010000046.1 GCA_016932595.1 Deltaproteobacteria bacterium | reverse complement strand
TAAACGGCAAACCGCCAGCGTAGCTCAGTGGTAGAGCAGCTGATTCGTAATCAGCAGGTCGTCAGTTCAATCCTGACCGCTGGCTTGAAAAAATAAAACAGCACTTGGATTTTTCCAAGTGCTGTTTTATTGTCCTTCGCAGCCTTTATTTACCAGTAAATAGAACCGTCCCCTTTTTGCCGAACCGTCCCCTTTTTGCCCTTGCATATTATCATGTAAACAATAAAAAAAATCTTTACTTCTTGAGCTTCGTGAACTTTGCGCCCTTTAGGGAAACGTCAAACATGAGGCCCTGGGGACTAAAAACAAATGCTACGACCGGGTCCTTTAAACTGGTGGTGTCGATCCGCTTACCGCCGCCAATATCAATAATAGCGACGTTGCCGTCAACCCCTACTTCCCATCCTTGAATCTTTTTGAACTGATTGAGCGCCTCCTCGGTCATGAAGGCAATGATAATATCCATCTTTTGTGCGCCAAAAGTGAGTCCATAGGACCCGGCGATAAGGTTATAATACCCATCCGTCTCGCCTCCAACTTGAAGTTCGCCCTGGCCGTATTCCCCGCCGACAAAGAATCCCGCCTTGGTAATACCAGACATCACAAGAAGTGCTTTTGCTGAGGAGGTAAGCTCCTTGGCCCCTTTGACCTCTCTATAGAAACGATTCAGTGTCGATATGGTATCTGCTTTGATTTGAGCAGCTGTCTTATTGTATGCACGATTCAGCTTACTTTTGGCATCTGCGCCCATCTGGGCTGCTGTTGTAGCATCCGCATGGTGGGAAAAGGAACCGAAAAGCACTACCGTAAGGCCAATAAAAACCAGCAGGACAGTTTTATATAAAGTTCTTTTTTTGCATGCTTGCATGGTGTTCTCCTTTATATGGTTTTTCAGCAGATATCAATCGCGATTAAAAACCATTTTCTTCACCACAATACCCTTAATTTTTACCAATTTACCGGCAAGTTCCATACAGGTCTGATCGTCACCAAAAAGTTCCAGCAACAGAAGCCCCCCTACTGAACAGGAAGATGCATCAACTTCATGCAACCCAATGCGGGTCTTGATATTGCAGCCATACTCGCTGAGCAGTTTTTGTATTTGAGGAACATGCTTGAGCCGGTTATCCACTTTTACTCCCAGAATAATATGCTTTTTCATTTTCATCTCTTGCCATCCTTTCTTGCTTGATTGATTGCGTTATAGAAATATGTTTATTTCATAGCCTCTTTAAAGTTCACAAGCCACTACCCATCCACAAAATTCCGCACCACCGACACCAGCTTTTCCAAATCAGCCTTCTCAAATGTATTGGTCAATTACGGAGCTAAGCTCACATATATATTTTGCAGGAAGGCGCTAGGGGTCACACAACAGCCCTCATCTTATTGTGCCTTCTGCGGGACAGGCTGTACCTGCTCCGTCATCGGGTTTGCCTTAAGGTAGTCGTTCAGGAAATCATCCATATATCTTATGACGCCGTCCTGTATCAATTGAGCGGGATCATTTTTTTTTGTTGAGAAGGTTCCGCTTTTCTGCCATGTCACAAAATGATCGCAGGTACTCTTGTCTCTCTCCAGACAAGCCTTCTCGTAAACGGTTATTGCTATATTTCCATATAAGAAAGCATCTCTCGCCCGAATACTAATATCAACGGCCATAACAGGCTTGCCCGCAGCAAGGAGTGATGCTTCCCTGGATACTACTTTAATCCCCGCCGTTCTTAACTTCATTTCAACGATCCTTGTGATCGTGTCTTGTGTCAAATTTGTTTTACCGGATTCGCCTTTCGACACAATCCCCACCACCACAGCTACCCCCTGTAGCCCCTTTAGGGGGCCTGAGGTTGAGGAAATTTCTTCCGCCCCGGCACAATGAGCAAAAGCAACTGCCTGAACCATGGCCAGGAATGCAAACAGCTTTGTTCTCATAGTTCCCCCTTTATGAAGACAGAAATTGCGAAATTTTTATTATATGGCGTTTCAGGAGATACCCCGTTGTGTCAGGCTCATCAGATCACGCCCGCGCCTCACCCCCGGCAGGTTCGTTTGGGCTCACCAAAAATTACCCGTTTTAAGGTAAAACAGCATTCAAGTGGAGAATTTGGCAAGTAAATACTAGACAGGTTATCCCTGTAAAAGCAAGATGTTTCATGCATCCTGGTGTTTGCCGGCCTTGTTTTTGTTTTCAAACCCTTCCATGATCACCAGGCCGCAAGTGCAAACCCGACCGCCGGCTTCAGAAACAAAAAGCGGCCGCAGGGCCTTGCCCCTTTTGTCCGGGCGCCCCAAAGGGGCATGCCACTATTTGCCTTGACACACAATCACCCTCATTTTATATTCTGCCCGAGCCAAAAGAATGCCTGTCAGTTTTGATAGTGTGATTTAGTAATAATCTTCCAGAACCGGCAGATTTCCCGGGGTCATGCCTGCATGAAAATCACCGATGTCCGAATTCAGATTCTAAGCGGCTATGTTTTCCTGATTCTGATACTGGCGGCCGTTATCCTCATCGCGGTGGTTCAGTTCGCTCAACTGGATCAGCGTGTGGAGTTCCTGACGGAGACGGTATCAAGCGAGTTGCGCATTGCCGACGGCATCAGATCGGAAGTCCTGGCCATGCAGGCTGCCGTGGAAAAATACATTTACCGGGAACAGGAAAAAGATCTGAACAGAGCGCGCCGCCACATCCGGGAGCTCCAGCATCTGCTCAAGCAGGGCCGGGATAAAATCCGCTCCCCCCTGCCCCGTCAAAAGCTGGAGCAGGTCGATGCCCTTGCCAGTACGTTCATTCAAAAATTCAGCAATCTCGTCATTCGCATCAGTGCCCGCAATGAAAATATCGCACATCTGAATGCGCACGGCAAAGCCATCGAGCAGCGGCTCTACGAACTTGCGCTGCGGAACAAAAAAAATCCCGCCTTTTTTTCAGCAGCTCTGTCGCACCTGAGGGCCTTTATTTCCAGCCAGGCGGACATCAGTTTCTTTCTGCTGCACGTTGATCCGCTGCTGGCAGCCAAAGTTGAGGAGGCGCTCAAGGCTGTGAATGACGAAATGAAACTTTTTCCGGACATGTCGCCGTTGCGTCATGAAGTAGAAACCTTTCAGGATGATTTTCAAGGGGTCGCTGCCATTGCATTGAAAATGAAGGAAGAAATCGAGGGAACCATCCTGCCCCTGGCCCCCCGGATGGTGCAGATTTCCAGTGAAGCGACGGATTCCGGCTGGCAGGAAATGAGCGGATCCCGCATCCAGGTCAAACAGCGGGTTGCCATGATCCGCTCTATCCTCATTGTGCTGGGCTTTGCGGCAATGGTGCTGGGGCTGGGCATCGGGACCTACATTGCTTCTTTGATTTTTCGCGACATTATCGACCGCAGAGAATCAGAAGCCCATATCCGAAAGCTGAATGAAGAACTGGAGCAGCGCGTGATTGAAAGGACCGCGCAGCTGGAAGCGGCCAATCAGGAGCTGGCTAGCTTTTCCTACTCGGTTTCCCACGACCTTCGTGCGCCGCTGCGCAGCATTGACGGTTTCAGCCTTGCAGTGATCGAGGATTTCAGCGATTGCCTGCCCGAGGAAGGCCGGCAGTATCTGCAGCGCGTGAGGACCGCATCCCAACACATGGCCCAGCTGATTGACGACATCCTGAAACTGTCCCGGGTATCGCGCCACGAGATCAACCGGGTTGAAATCAATCTGACGGAGATGGCCCGTGAAATCATCGGCCAGCTGAAGGAAACCGAACCGGAGCGTGAGGTGGACGTCAGCGTTGCGCCGCACATGGTGGCCGTCGCCGATCCCCACCTCATGGGCATCGCCCTGAACAATCTGATCGGCAATGCCTGGAAATACACCGGCAAAACAGCAAAGCCGCGCATTGAGGTAGGCATCGACGGCTGCGCCGATCCCCGGATCAGGCCGGGCTCCGGCAAAGCGGTTTATTTCGTGCGGGATAACGGCGCCGGCTTCGATATGGCCTACGCTGACAAGCTTTTCGGAGCTTTTCAGCGCCTCCACAAAGCCGATGAATTTCCGGGAACAGGCATCGGCCTGGCAACAGTGCAGCGGGTCATCGCCCGCCATGGCGGGAGGGTCTGGGCTCAGAGCGAAGTCGGCCAGGGCGCGACTTTTAATTTTACCCTGTAAGGAAAGTTTCCGGAAATAAGGTAAGGGCATCGGCATTCTTCTGATGCCCTATCGTGGAGAAGTCATGGAATACGGTCTGCTGCTTGATATTATTTATATACTGGCTATATCTGCCGTTGCACTGTTCCTGTGCAACCGTATCCGCATACCCGCCATTGTCGGATTTCTGCTGGTTGGCATCCTGGTTGGCCCTGCCGGGCTGCATGTCGTGCATGCGGTTCATGCAGTGGACCAGATGGCGGAAATCGGCGTTGTGCTGCTGATGTTCACCATCGGCATCGAATTCAGCCTCGAGAGCCTGCTCAAAATAAAAAAAACACTGCTTCTTGGCGGCATTGTTCAAACCTCCGCAACATTCGCCCTGGTCTGCGGCAGTATGCTGCTAACGGGCATGTCCGCGCCAGCGGCGGTTTTTGTCGGAATGATCGTCACCCTGAGCAGCACGGCCATCGTGATGCGCTCCCTGCAAAACCGGGGCGAAATCGACACCCCCCATGGCCGCACAGCCCTGGGCATACTCATCTTTCAGGACCTGCTGGCCATTCCCATGATGCTTGCCGTGCCGCTTCTGGCAGGCTCTGCCGGCCTGGAGGCGCAGCAGGTCTTTGCCTTCGTGATCAAGGCGGCGGCTTTTCTCATCGCCGTTATCGTATCGGCCAGGTGGATACTGCCCGGCGTGCTGCACCAGATAGGGCGCACACGCGATTCCGACCTGTTCCTGATCACCGTCATTCTGATGGGCTTCGGCATCGCCTATGCCAGCTACAGCGTCGGCCTGTCGCTGGCATTTGGCGCCTTTCTTGCCGGCCTCATCCTTTCCGAATCTCAATACGGACAGCGGGCGCTTGGCAATATACTGCCCCTCAGGGATATGTTTATGGGTTTTTTCTTTGTGTCCATCGGCATGATGCTGTCGCCCGCGACAATCATCGCCACCCCGGGCCTCGTGTTCGGCAGAACGGTGCTGCTGATGGCGCTGAAAGGCGCCATAGTTGCCGGCACCTCCCTTCTGCTCGGGCTGCCCCTGCGCTCTGCCGTGATCTGCGGCTTGACCCTTGCGCAGGTGGGCGAATTCAGTTTTGTTATTGCCACAGCCGGCCTCAAGGCCGGGCTTCTTGTGCCGCAGCACTTTCAAATATTTCTCGGCGCATCGATTTTTTCCATGATGGCGACGCCGCTGCTCATCATGCTTGCCCCGCGTTTTGCCGAGTTCTTTTTAAAACTGCCGCTTCCCCGCCGCCTGAAATTCGGCAGCTACAGCGACGAGCCCAAACCCCAGCTGCATGATCACCTGGTGATAATCGGCTTCGGCCTTAATGGACGCCACATGGCAGATGCGGCGGCGGCCGCGCATATTCCCCATGTCATCATCGACGCCAATTCCGACACCGTACGGCAGGAGCGTTCGTCTGGCAGGCGCATCTACCACGGCGATGCGGCCTGCGAGCCGATTCTGATACATGCCGGCATTCCCGACGCCCGTGTTGCCGTTGTCGCCATATCCGACCCCGTCGGCACAAACCGCATTGTGGAGCAAATCAGGCTTCTCAACCCTGCCATACATATCATTGCCCGCGTCAGGTACATCGTGCATGCAGAAAGGCTTTTAGCCCTGGGCGCCAATGAAATCATCCCCGAGGAATACGAATCTTCAATTGAGCTTTTCACCAGGGTGCTGCACAAGTACCTTGTTCCGAAAGATACGGTTGAGGACATGATCGCCCGGATTCGGGCCGACGGCTACCAGATGCTGCGCTCCCCCAATCCCGTGAAAACAGGGCTGCAGGATCTCGAATCAACTCTTTCAGGAATGGAAATCCGAAGCATGCGCGTGCAGCACAGTTCCAACGCTGTCGGCCACAGCCTGGCTGAGCTCAATCTCAGAAAGGAATACGGCATCGCGGTTCTCGCAATCAGCCGCAGGGGGCAGAAAGTAACGCTGCCTGACGGGGATGACCGGTTTCAGGAAGGCGATACGGTGGTGCTGCTGGGGCTGCCGGAACTTTTGCTGTTTGCCGATAATATTTTCAACCCCCGTTAAAAAAACCGGGATCTGCAGCAGCACAGACCGCAGCCGCCCCTTGGAAATACAGCTGCCATACCTGCGGGCAGCACGGAAACGGGGCTTTTTTGAATTTTAAGCAAAAAACCGCTGATGAACAATAAAATGAATTTTTCAAATACTGCACAAAAAGATTGACTCCAGAAGAATAAAAACCATACACTTACGATACCGATGCAAAAAATGCTTGTAACAAACGCGCATCTCAAGCGGGGGATACAGTGCATGCAGCAAAAAACTTTTCATGCAAAACAAATTGCCCGCTGCATGCTGAAAAACAATAAACAATGAGCATCCGGACATCTACAGCAGGTGCGGCCGCACCAGAAGCAGGCCCGTATTTAAACAAACCAGGGGGATTTGCACAATGAAACTTCCTTCACTCCCTTTCTTTCGCAAAAAAGATCCCAGGCAGGAGTTCGAACAGAAAATGGCGGCTTGCCGCAGGGAAGCGGAAGAAAATCCGCATGACCTTCGCCTGATGACAAAAATCGCCGAGTTGTATCTTGATAGTGGCGATACGGAAAACGCCATAGAAGAATATCTGAATGTTGCCAAAGCCTATCAAAGCATTCGCAAAAACAGCATTGTCGTGGGAATATACCGGCATATTCTGACCCTGGACCCCTCGCGGACCGATGTCTACCCAATGCTGGTCGATGAATTGATGAAAGATCATCTCACGGGAGACGCCGTTGAGGTGATGGTAAAGCTTGCCATATACCATTATGATAACGGCCTGCATTTTGAAGCTGCCCAGGCAATAAAAAAAATAAAGGGCATAGATCCCGACAACACATTTTACAGCTCCAAAGTCGAAAAGTTCTTCACCGACCGCAACCTTGATCCCGAGGCTGTTGAGAAGATAGGCCCCAAGACAAAGTGGTCCCTTGTTGCCGAAGCAAAAACAAGCCCCGGCGATATTAAGGTGGCCCCCGACGAAGAAGGATCATTCAATCTCGAACAGGTGCTTGATCAATCAGCCATTTCAGATTTCATCTCGTCAATGCCGGAGGGGGATGCCGCTGATGTGACGACAAAGCATGTTGCCCCCAAACAGGTCTTTGATGAGCTGAAAAAATTCGTCGATGGCGATGAAAATCAAAACAGCCCGGAATTCCATTACAACCTGGCTCAGGCATACCTGCGCCAGGAAGATTATGAAAACGCCCACGATGAATTTCTCATAGCGCTGTACGGCATACCCGATAAGCTGGACTGCTATACGCATATGGTAAACTGCTGCAGGGAGCTGCGCTGGATTGATGTGGCAATGGATTATATTAAAAAAGCTCAAAAGCTGCCGAAGCTCAGCCACCGCGATAAAATTGACCTCAACTACATGATGGGACTGCTGTGCAAGGATACCGGAGACAGGAAAGGGGCTCTAAAACTGTTCAAAAAAATTTACAATCAGGACAAAAACTTCAAGTCCGTTGCCAAGGAAATCAGAGAGCTGGAACGGGCAGACTAACCGCTCCTGCATGGCAGTACAAATAAATATTGCTTTACTTCAGATATGCGCTACAATAGTGGCATATAGTCTTGACAGTCGGCAGTATATTTTTTAATCACTGAAACAAACAGGTAGACCCTTCACCGATTGCCGTCTCGATTTTGCCCGCGAGCACGATTACGCGCACCGGCATACAGTATCATGCCGGGAATACATGCAATCCCCAAATTTTTTTTACGCACCATGCTCCGGCGCCTGAACAGCTAAAGATGATAGTATCCCCATACATCCTGCGTTGCGAACCGCTGCAAACGAAGTACCGCAGGATGACTGCCGGCGGCCGGCGGCATGCCGCAGATACAGCACAACATGCACCAGCGAACCTCAATGCTCCGGCTGAAACGGCGGACATGACGGTCATAATGCCATCAGGTAAAGGAGTACTGCGATTATGTCCACCACAGTTAGCGGCGTTTTAAAGCTCGAAAGAAAAGGCGGTGGCGTGCTTCGCGACCCGTCATACTCATTCCGCCGGCAGCCCCATGAAACCGAAGTGCCTGCAGGGCTCATCCGGGAACATCGCCTCGTTGAAGGCGCCACGATCACGGGTCCGGCGCGCCAGAACCGCCAGGGACAGGTTCTCACCTCGGTTGAAACGATATGCGGCGCACCGCCGGAAACATTTTTCCGCCGGCGGCCCTACACAGCCCTGACAGCCATCGACCCCTGCAACCGGTTTCACCTTGCCGCCTCTGGTGAGGCGAGCATGCGGATTGTTGATCTTGTGGCGCCTATCGGCAAAGGCACGCGGGGCATGATTGTGTCGCCGCCAAAAGCAGGGAAGACCATGCTGCTTGAGCATATAGCAACGGCCATACATGCCGGAGAGCCCGAAGCCAGGATTATTGCTCTGCTCATTGATGAGCGGCCTGAAGAGGTCACCCACTTCCGCCGCGCCGTTCAGGCGGAAGTTCTTGCCAGCAGCAATGATCAGAGCGTGCAGGAGCATATTGAACTTGTTGAATTGACACTGGCCCACATACGCACCGAACTCGAATGCGGCCATGATGTGGTGGTGCTTGTCGACAGCCTCACGCGCATGGGCAGAGCCTTCAACCAAAGGGGGCCGGGCGTCGGCAGAACCCTGTCCGGCGGGCTGGATGCCGGAGCCCTTGAGCTGCCCCGCCGCTTCTTCGGCCTTGCGCGCAATATCGAAGACGGCGGCTCGGTAACCATCATTGCCACAGCTCTTGTGGATACCGGCTCCCGCATGGATCAGCTGATTTTTGAAGAATTCAAGGGCACCGGCAACAGCGAAATCGTCCTTGAGCGCTCTCTTGCTGAAGCGCACATCTTTCCGGCCATCAATATCCGGGCCAGCGGCACACGCAAGGAAGAGCGGCTTTACAGCCCGCAGGAACACCGGCATCTTACAAGCCTGCGGCGTATGCTTGCAGACAAAAAACCGAAGGAAGCCATGGAAGCGCTCCTGCAACTCATCGCTACATACCCGGACAATGAAAAGCTGCTGATGAGCCTTGCCCCTGCGGGCTAAAATCCATGGGGCGAAAAAATTAGAGGCGGAAATCCAGTAGTCAGAATCCAAAATTCGGCATTCAGGAGTCGCCAGATTCGGAAAAGCGTTCGGAGTACGAAAATTGATGGTTTCGTAAAAAGTCCGAAACTGTCACCCTGAACGAAGTGAAGGGTCTCGTAACCTGCTGAAAAAACAAGATTCTTCGCTCCCCTCAGAATGACAAAATAGTGGTTTTTGACTTTTTACGAAAGCATCAAAATAAAATTCAAGAATAAAAACAGCATATAGGTGCGGCTTTCAAAACTGCCCGGCGTTCAGAACCTCTATGTCTTCTATTCTGAATTCCGGCTTCTGGATTCTGACTTCTTCTCACAGAGCCCTCCAGCAAAGCAGAAAGTTCAGCACAAAGCGCAGCCCCACGGACTTATGTGCCGGTAGTTTCAAAAACAAGTGCTGCCGCGAAAACACAAGGAGTACGCATGTCCACCGAACCAGAAGTGCAACCGGGTTTTCAAGATTTCAACCTCAGCAAACCAGTGATGAAAGCCGTTGCTGATGCGGGCTATGAAACGCCAACGCCGATTCAGGCACTGATTATTCCCCATGTGCTGGCAGGCCGCGATGTCATGGGGCAGGCCCAGACCGGCACGGGTAAAACCGCTGCCTTTGCCCTGCCCCTGCTCTCGCGCATCGATATCTCCAGAATTGAGCCGCAGGTGCTGGTGCTGACCCCCACGCGTGAGCTGACGATTCAGGTTGCCGAGGCCTTTCAGACCTATGCCGCCCACATGAAGGGATTCCACGTGCTGCCCGTCTATGGCGGACAGGGCTATGAACTTCAGCTCCGTCCGCTCAAGCGCGGCGTGCATGTCGTTGTCGGAACGCCGGGCCGCGTGATGGACCATATACGCCGCGAAACACTGAACCTGAAGGGCCTGACCTGTCTTGTTCTTGATGAGGCCGATGAAATGCTGCGCATGGGCTTTATCGATGACGTTGAGTGGATCATGGAGCATACGCCGCCCAAACGTCAGATAGCCCTGTTTTCGGCCACCATACCTGCTGCCATTCGCCGCATTGCGCAGAAGCATCTCAATGAACCGATGCAGATAACCACAAAAGTGCGCACCACGACCGCAGACACCATCCGTCACCGCTACTGGATGGTCAGCGGCATCCACAAACTCGATGCCCTGACGCGCATACTGGAGTCTGAGACCTTCGACGGCATTATTGTTTTTGTGCGAACCAAAAGCAGCACGGCAGAGCTTTCAGAAAGGCTCCAGGCCCGCGGCTATTCTGCGGCGCCGCTCTGCGGAGATATTTCCCAGAGCACGCGGGAAAAAACCATCGCGCAGCTGAAAGCGGGGAAGCTCGATATACTGGTCGCCACGGATGTGGCGGCCCGGGGCCTCGACGTTGACCGGATCAGCCATGTTATCAATTACGATATTCCCTATGATACCGAATCCTATGTCCACCGCGTCGGGCGCACGGGCCGGGCCGGCCGCACGGGCGATGCCATCCTGTTTGTCGCACCCCGCGAACGGCATATGCTGGGAGCCATCGAGAAGGCCACACGGCAGAAGATCGACATGATGCAGCTGCCCTCGACGGAACTGATCAACAACAAGCGCATAGCCCGCTTCAAAC
>JAFGCP010000345.1 GCA_016932595.1 Deltaproteobacteria bacterium | reverse complement strand
TAGTACCTTATCATAAATTTATTTAGCAGTTTATATTTTTGGCCGATACCTTCATAAAGATATTTATGGAGGATCAGCATGAACAAAAAATACATAGTCAGTCTTACAGAGTCTGAGCGAAAGCAGTTAAAAGAAATTGTCGCTAAAGGAAAAGCCGCCGCATATATGATCAAACATGCCCATATTTTATTGAAGGTTGATGCTAAACAGGTAAATTGGAGCGATGAGAAGATAGCTGAGACCTTTGGCTGCCATACTAATACGGTGCGCAATGTTCGCCAAAGATTCGTTGAACATGGCCTTGAAACTGCTTTAGAACGCAACAAACGCAATAAAGTAGGCCGGGGTAAAGCCCTTGATGGTAAGGCAGAAGCACACTTGTTGGCATTGGGCTGCAGCCAACCGCCACAAGGACAGGCTCGATGGACATTGCGCTTACTGGCCGATAAGATGGTCGAGCTGGAGTATGTAGAAAGTCTGTCGTATGAAACCGTGCGACGGAGCTTAAAAAAAATGAGTTGAAGCCACATTTGCGCAAGTGCTGGTGCATTGCGCCGGGTCAGAACGCTGATTTTGTGGCAAACATGGAGGATATTCTTGATGTGTATCATTGGCCTTTTGACCCCTGCAATCCGGTAGTGTGCATGGATGAACAGCCCACGCAGCTTATTGGGGAAACACGCATGCCTATCCCTGCTGCTCCCGGCAAGCCGTTGCAGTATGATTTTGAATATGAGCGCAATGGAACAGCTGTTAATTTTATGTTTACAGAGCCCTTGGCGGGCTGGAGAAAAGTAACTATACGGGAACACAGAACGAAAATCGACTGGGCTCAGGAAATCAAGCATCTGCTGGATGAGGATTACCCCACGGCACACAAGGTCGTTCTGGTTTGTGATAATTTGAATACCCATAAAATCGCTTCTCTCTATGAAGCTTTTGAGCCAAAGGTAGCACGGCGCTTGGCACAGCGACTTGAGATTCACTATACGCCGAAACACGGCAGTTGGCTTAATATTGCAGAGATTGAACTCAGTGTGTTAACAAAACAATGTCTTGATCGTCGCGTGCCGAATATTGAGTTGTTAAAAACAGAAACCAAAGCCTGGGCGTGTGAACGCAATCTGAAGCAAAAAGCCGTTGATTGGCAATTCACGACCCCCGATGCTCGTATAAAACTGAAATCGCTTTATCCACAAATAGTTTTATGACAAGGTAGTAGTGCGGCTGACGATATATTTGAGTTCGTTACCCATAGGATGCCGAGCGCGGTATACAACAGCTTTTTACGAGAGCATCAAAGTTGTAGCACTAATCAAAATGTGATGCCAAAAACCCCTTGCACCAGAAACTCCCTGAAACCACAACCGTCCGTGATCGGATGAAGGTTTCCCGACTGCGCCGGGCCGTTCACTTTTCCAGTGTTTTTACAAACATATCAGCAGCAAACCTGAGCATGTTTGGCGCCATCTGCATGAGGACATCAGGCCGCTCTGCCATCATCTTCGGGAAAATCTCCTGCAACCGCGTCCCAAGATATTTCACCGCAGTATAGGGGTTGAATGTCGGCGGGAATGGTTCGCTGAGAAGGCTGAATACGTAATCGATGATTTCAGGCTTCTCAAGCATGTAGGTAAGACCAAATACCGACAGATAATCCTGGTAGTCATACTGTTTGATATAGGTATTGAGCCACCAGTCCTGATATTTCTGCAGTGCCTGGGGCGGTACGCCAAGTTGGGCCTCTTTGAGCGCCCCTGCAACGGCAAGGCCCCCCTTCCATCCGGTAATCATAGCCCCGAGGCATTCAAGCTCCTGGCACGCGCCTGCATCACCAACGATAAGCACGTTGTTTTTGAACGGTTTGACCACAGGCGAATAGACATGCTCAAAGGCTCCGCCCGTCCGTATGATTTCAGCGCCCTCAAACCATCCTGCATATCGAGGGTCAGCGGCAGCCGTCTCATACACGGTGTTGAGATCCAGGTTTTTTTCAAAAGTGAGTATCAGCAAATTCCAGTCTTTTCTGTCTGACCGCGGCACAAAAAACAGGTAAAGCGGCATGCCATGTATATGGGTAATGCCCGTTATAAGGGTATTGACATGAGGAGGGGTAGCTCCCTTTAAAACATAGGATTTCACGTACAGATTCGCAATATGGCGACGGTTGGCGTTATAGCCGAGCTTTTCCACAACTCGTGAGTTACACCCGTCAGCTGCTATAACATAGGAGCTTCGCAAGGTCACGTTTCCCGCCTGAACAACCACCTGCGGACCTTCCCAGCTGATTTCCTTGAATGCATGACCGGCAAACACATCCACCTGCCCGCTCTGCAGCTCAACCGCCAGGCACCCCAGCATGATCTCTTTGTCATAGGATAGGGCGATGGGCGCCCGAGGCGCCTCAGGCGTGGGGTCGCCATCGGTTCCAAACTGAAGCTGTTGCATCCCCGGTGAATACATATGCCAGGAATAGATATTGTTGACCGGGCCGGTATACGGGAACGAAAGGCCATCATCAATGAAGCAAAACCGCCGGTCACGTGCATTGTAATGAAAAAGATTACCAAAGAAGTATTCATTAGGCGGCAGGAGCGTTTGCCCGCAGGTTCTGTCTGTTTTTGCCAAATCCGCTCTTTGCTCAACAAGCGCCACATCAAAACCGTTCTCCTGAAGCGCTTTGGCGGCAAGAAGGCCAGACGGGCCGGCGCCAATCACAACAACATCATATCGGTCTTTCATTTTCCTTCTCCCTTTCTGGCGGTATAAGTATTTATATTTTTTTCAGGGTCCTCTGCCCCTCTGGGACAGGCACATGAGACATCTCACTCCCTGGCCCGTGGTTCATTGTCAAACCGTCCATGGCATATGCGTTCCGATATCAATGCAAAAGCACGGAAGCATGAGATTACGAGCAGTTTTGCTGCAGGCGGCTCGCCGTTATTCGTGCCGTGCAACTTTCGCAGTACAGGCTTTCTGTTTTCCATTTTTCTCGGTTCTTAAAAAGATGAATTTCCTCATCAAGAGTAAGCGCCGCCCTGCTGCCGTGCTTTTTAACCCTTTTACATACAGGACAAACAAGTGCATTTACTTTAGGCATATGCCTTTTTGCAGCGGCCTGTTGCTGCTGCCTGCTTCTGGTTTTTAGTATTAAACATTGGCCGCAATTATAATCGTAGCTGATTGCATTTATTTTTTTCCTTAAGCCGTGTTCCTTGTGCCAATCATGCACCACGGCTCACGTATTCGGAAACCCCGTCACAATAAACTGCTTCATTTGTTCCTTAATCGGCAGCGTACTTATCTGCTGCATCATCCTGATAATGTCCGGACGCTCTTGTTGAATCTGGCCTATCTTTCCCATAATAGAGGCATTCACGCTCTTCAAAAGGTTATAGGGATTCAGTGAGCAGGGAAGCGTCTCGGTAACAAGCTTGTTAAGATAGGTTGACACATCCTCACCGACAAGGGCTGACGTGAGAATCTGGAGAAACTCTGTATGGTCTTGAGACTCGGGAAAATGCTGCTGCCACCACCCGGTATAATTTTTAACCCCTTCGACATTTGGTTTATTATCCCGTAATGCCTCGGTGATTGCATGGGCTGCCTTCACGCCGCACATCATTGATCCGGTACACTCAGCCTCAACTGTCCAGCCTGCATCCCCTGCTATAAGCACATTGTCTTTAAACGGTGTCGGCGCCGGTGACCAGATGTTGGCCACATGTGCCTGCTGCTTTCTGATAACGGGGTTCGGAAACCATTTTGAAAAAGGGCTGTCGGTTATACAGCGGTCAAGCTCTTGCTTGTAATTGAGTTCAGGATGCGCCGGCCCGCCGGTATACACCCAGAATTCATCTTCCGCAAACGGGCTCGGTTCGATCCAGATCATAATGGGATACTGAGTCTTCTTATGGAACAGCATGGGATAATTGATGGCCTCGGGATATGGTAGATGAAGACCTGTCATGTAGTAACTGACGCCAACGAGCGTTCCGTAAAATGTCCGGTTTTTGTTAAGGCCCAGGATTTTCACCAGCCGGGAATTTATGCCGTCAGCAGCTATGGTGAAAACACTTTCAAACACTTTCCCCTCTGCAGTTATATGCTGGTTGACATCTTTCTGCCTGCTGAAGCCTACAACATTGGCGCCGGGAAAAATCTTCACTCCAGCTTTCTGCGCATCGGCAAGAAGGCTTTTGATAAGATGGGCCTTGCTATAGGTAACTGACAGCCGGCCCCTGCTCCCCTTCGCAACATTGTTTTCATAGCTTCCGAGCTTTATGACATGCTGTGCATCCGAGGTATAGAGATGCCATGCATAAAAATTCTTGTATGGGCCGTCATAGGGCACGGTAAAACCCGTCACCGGAAAAACAAGGCGGCGCTTTTCTTCATTAAAATACATCCGCTCGCCCAAATAGTATTCATCCTCAATTGCAAACATCGTAGCGCAGCAGCGCTGAATCTCTGCAATATTTTCTTTGCGCTCAAGCAGTGCAACGCTTAATCCATTTTCACCCGCCACTTTTGCAGCCATAAGCCCTGCAGGGCCTCCCCCGACAATAACAACATCAAACAATGACATCTCACCTCACCTCTTCTGATTTCATGATTAGCAAAAAATAGTTAGCTCTGCAGTCTGCTGTAATCGATGTCCCGGTTGCCTCGCCCATCCGGGAATTGAAAAGAAACCGCTTATCATATTACTCGCCCTTGCGCTGCCAGTACGTCCAGTAAATGCCTTCCGACGGGTTGCCGTATTTGAACCGGTCGAGGATGATCTCAATAATGCGGTAGTTGAACTCCGCAGGCAAAGCCTTCATGCCCATTGTCTTCATCGCGGCACCGAGCTTCATTTTGCGGAATGCTGCCATGAATTCTTTGGGCAAGTCTTTACGGCTGTGGACCTTGGCTGTTCCAAAAGCCTGGACACCTTTATAGCCACAGAAGTCCTCCTCGGAATTGTACGGTGCGGCAATGGAGAAGGAAACCTTCTTATTGTGCTTAAGGTTGTCAAACTTGGCCCCGCCTTCGGAGAGAATAAAAAAGTTCATCCCGTCCGTGCGGTACTCAAGGGGTGTTGAGCGGGGTGTATTTTCTTTACAGGTGCTCAGATGCAGCACATGCTGCGTTGCCACAAATTTTTTGAATTTTTTTTCAAAGGCTGCGGCTGTTTTGAATTTTTTCAGCTTGATGCCCCGCTGCTTGAAAACATATTCCAGGGGCGGGGGCACGGGGATGTGTCTGATCTTTGCCATGAAGGTCTCCTTGTAGAACATGTTCTTGCGTGTATGCTTTCAAATTAAGGGCTCACCCTTTCAATTACACCCCAGGGGCACTCCTAAAAAAGTACTATTCCCAATCAACTAAACATTCCCCCTATATTTTAATGTCCTTGAAAAGATCACGATTCAGATAGAAGGGGTCCTTCTTTCTTGCCGCATTCTTCTCAGGAGGCATATAGTTGATTTCAGCGCCATGAGTCTTCTTTTCAACGTGCTTCAGCACCTCTTCCACAAGCCAGGGGGTCACGGTTTCTACATTATCAGCTATGACACTGATCCTCTTCTTGATCTGTTCACGGGCAGGACCTGCCGGAATAGACTTGACCAGCTTGAATACAAAGTCAGTGACAACAACACCAGGCATCATCCATCCGATGCGCACGGGAAGGTTATTGGCTTCCAGAATGAGTGCTTCAGTGAGATAGCGAAGTGCGCGTTTGGTGGTGCCGTACACCGTTAGCCCGGGTGGGGTTAACTCATCCCAGGCGCCGAACCCGTACATGTTATATATGTCCCCATCGCCCTGCTTCATCATCTCCTGCATGGCGACCCTTACACCATACATCGTACCCAAGATATTGGTATCCACAATACTCTTCATGGCCTCGGGATCAACAGACCACGCAGGGCCGCTTTCATTGGATATTCCAGCGTTATTGATCCAAATATCGATCTTTCCGAATTTTTTACTGCCAACATTCCAGAGATCCTGGACCTGGTTGTAGTCTGCTGCGTCACAGGTCGTTCCTGTTACCTTGTCCTTTCCGAATGCACCCTCGAACTCCTTCAGAACCTCGTCCAGGGTGGTCTTCCCCCTGGCGCTGATGGCCACAGAACATCCCTTCTTTAAAAAATCCTTTGCAAGACCGTAGCCTATTCCCTTGGTGCTGCCTGTGATTACAATATTTTTCATGACAATCTTTTCTAGCTCTGCAATTTGCTGTAATCGATGTCCCGGTTGCCTTCTTTGAGCTTCTCTATGACCCCGATGAATTCATGCAGGGATGCCTGTTTGAGCCCTTCAAGCTGCTGCTGCCAGTCCCGGTGAATGCCCGGCAGTGACTGTAGATGCTCAATGACTGATCGCGCAAAGTCATAGGGGCTCCCGTTAAATTCATCAACGGTTAAAGGATTTTTTTCTGCAAGCTCAAAGAGCCGGTCCATGACCTCCGCACCCATCCAGGAATTGAAGAGAAACCGCTTGGCATATTCGGCCATCTTCTGCAGATCGTTGGTCATTTCAAGGGCGCTGTTGTTCCACCATTCGGTGTATTGTGCAAAACCTTTTTCTCCCCCCAGTTCCTTAGCAACTGCTGCGGCGCCCATATAGCCGCTGGCGGTTGCACCTGGATAAAGCGACTCGGCCATAGCAGCCGCATCACCCAGAAAAATTACATTTCCCGTATAGGGAACTTTCATGGCAGGGAACATCTGCATCAGTGCGGCATGTTTGCTCAGCATACGCGCATTTTCAAACCAGTGCGCAAACCTGCTTTTGCGGGTAAAATAATCAATTGCATAATAATTATTTAACGCAGGCCCGTGCACGGCAGTCTCTATGCGATATTCCTTTTCGCCGTTGACGCCCGGGACCATGACGATATAGCCATCCATTCCCAGATTTTCTTTACCGAATATGCCGATATCACCCTCAGCAAAAGGGGTCTGCACATTATCCATGTGGTATTCAACGGTCGGCGCATTGTCCATGAGGGGCCGATCACGGTTCATACCCAGACGTTTTGCTATACGCGACGACAGCCCGTCAGCGGCAATGAGCTTGCGGCAGGTCATCTTTTCTTTTTTACGTCCGTCCTGCCGCACCTCGATTTCCATACCGCCGGGAATTTCTCTGGCGTTTATGGCCATTGTCCTGGTACGAAAGACAACACCTGCACGACGCGCTTCATCATAGAGCCCCTTGAGCCAGAGAGTTGGGTCCATGGTATGCATGATGGGTTTGTTGCGGGCGGTGACGGTATAGATTCTGCCGCTATTTGAAATCAGGTGGGACTGGTGAACCGGCCGTGTCTTTCCCGGATAGAGAAAAGTAAAGCCCGCCTTTGTAAAGGTGAGCAGGGTTGTGTCGCCGCGGGGCTCGTTGCGGATGTATTCATTGTTGAAGTCCTGCTCATCAAACAAAAATCCCGCGGCAGCGCGATAGTTCTTGTCCAGCCGTACTTTTATATCAATACCGGCAACGCTGAAACCTCTTTTTTTCAGTTCAATACAGGCCATAAGGCCCGCAGGCCCGCAGCCGACAGCAATGACATCATACTCAAACATTGACATGGCTCCTGTTTATTAAGAACATTTCGACGGCGCCTTTATTGCCCCCCAGCCGCAGACATCCATACAGCTGTGACAGCCGCAGCAGTTCTGCGTGAAGATATGGGATTTCTGGTCCTGGCCGTCTTCGACAAACTGTGCCGCACCGGCAGGACAGACCACGATACAGGCATTGCATGCTGTGCAGAGGTCCGTGTCGACGGCAGGATATGTGCGGCAGGAAGGGCAGAGATTAAAAAAATCCATCTGGTAGCAGTGCTCTTCAGCTATCTTTTTAAGCATGGGCAGCGGTGCAATGGGATTGCCGCACGCAGCGCAGGTCTTCAGGGGGTACTCAATCTGCCAGTTTGTGATTTCCCGTGCGGGGCCTTTCTCCCGGGTGCCTTCAGGAGTACAGACAGCCGTGGCTGTACGGTCCTGCAGCTTGATAATCCCTGTGGGACAGACAAAGGCGCAGGAGCCGCAGGCAAGGCAGTCTTCGGCGGGCAGGTGAAACGGGCTGTCGACAACTTTATTCTTCCCTCTGCCAGCAAACTGGATTGCACCGGCCTTGATAACCTCATTGCAAGCCCGCACGCACAGTCCGCACAGGATGCAGTATTCGTTTTCTTTGCCCCATTCAACGGCGCTGTCTTGTACGCCGTATTCCCTGGCAAGCTCCTGCACTTTCTTTACATTGGGGCACCGTGCAAGAAAAAGCTCTATGACAAGCTTCCGTCCTTCGATCACCCGCGGGCTGTTGGTTTTAACGCTCATGCCCTCTGTGACAGGATAGGTGCAGGAACTTTCGATGGTTGTGCGCCCATTATTTGCTATCTCCACAATGCACAGCCTGCAGGAACCATAAGGTGCAAGAGCATCATTATGGCACAGCGTCGGTATGGTGGTAATACCGGCTGCACGCGCAGCTTCAAGCACGGTTGCGCCCCTGCGGGCCTTTACTGTTCTGCCGTCAATGATAATTTTTGTCATGAATCATCTGTCCTTGTTATGCACGGCAGGCACATCCGCTTTTCATGGTCCGGACACTTTCTGCATGGTGCACAATCAGTGCCGCAGTATGGTCATTGAAAAATACCGCCGGGCTGCATTATGCCCTCAGGATCAAGCCCATCGCGCACCTTTTTTGCAAGATCAAAGTACGGACCCAGGATATCGGGCATACCCTCCCGGGGTGCCCGGTTGAAGGCAATAACCACAAACCCTTTTTGCGCACAGTACCGGGGCAGCGCAGCACCGACTCTGCGTATGATTTCCTGCCATCGCGGTTCCCCGGGATGGCTGTCAAGTCCGAACTCTGCAAAAAAGTAATGCCCGCCTTCAAAAGGATATGCGATCGTCGACCGCCAGAATTCGGCATGGCCGAAATCAGGGTCTGCCAGGTCCGGATCGGCCAGAAGCGCCTCCGTGTATGCCTTATACATCTCTGCAAACCGGTCGGGTGAGGGGAAGCCGGCAATGACCCAGTTTGCGCCCCGGGAGCCCCAGTATCGCATGGAGTAATCCGAGTAGAAACTGCCTGACATGCCAGCGTGCGATTCGACAAAACTTTCATACGGCGGGAATTTGTCGGTGATGATTCTGCCCCCGGTCTTTTCCGCAACCCCCCTGATCAGCTTTTCCTCATATTCGATCTGGCGTTTTGTTCCCTCCAGCGAAACAATCAGTTGAAACTCGGGGTTTGCCCGCACCATGCGCTCCATTGCCTCGCGGGTATCGGTGAAATAGGAACTGTATTTATTGCCGCCGTACAGATTAAGCCCTTTGGCGATTTCCATTCTCGACAGTTCACGAAAGGCCTCGCCCGCAGCATCGATATCCTCATAGGAGACCCAGAATTCCTTATACTGCTCGCCCCTGAGCCAGCACTTAATGGTCATCTCGGTTACAATGCCGGTGCTGCCCATGGCATGCACCGGCAGCAGATGCAGGTCAGGACCCGGACCATGCGGCCAGAAGTTCTTCTGTATAAACGTATCAGCTCCTGATCCTACCTTAAAGAGGCTTCCGTCAGGCAGCACCATCCTGAAACCGACAATACCTTTTTCCTGCCGGCCCACCTTGTTGGTTACCTTGAGCCCCAGGCCGATGATGATATTTGACACAATGCTTGCTGTTGAGGGATTGCCTGGAACCGGGATATACATACCCCGCTTCTGCAGCTCGCAGGAAAGCCGCGCAATGGAAACATATGGCTGGAGGGTTGCCGTAAGATTTTCCTCATCAATTTCGATAATCTGGTCCATACGCTTTAAGTCCATGAGAATGCCGCCCCGCAGGGGAATGCACACGCCCGACACGTTGAGCCCGGTTGTCTGCAGGGTAATCGGCATGGCGCGGGCTCGCGCTATGGCAATTATCTTTTGCACCTCTTCGGTGGTTCCGGGAAGCGCCACGCACAGGGGCGGCCGCATGGTTGAGCGAAGATGCTCAGGGTAAAGGTTTGCCTCCCGGGAATAGGCATACACAATTTCAGGGTCGCTTGAAGCCCATTCATGCCCTACGATGTTTCTGATTTCAGCCACAATGTGCCCAATGTCCTGCGACATCTTGTTTACTCCTCACAAATCAGCATATTTGCCAGTTCAGCAATATCAAGGATCCTGACCTGGTTTGCTGCGGCAGCTCCCCATAGGTTTTCCTTGCATCCCGGGCATGCGGTGACAATAAGATCTGCATGAACGTGCAGTACTTCTGCAAGACGCTCACGGGCTATCCACTGCGAGTAGTCCGGGAACGCCTCCTGCACCCCGCCGCCGGCACCGCAGCACCATGCATTCTTTCTGTTGCGTGGCATTTCAACAAGCTTTATGCCTGGAATTGATGCAAGTATGGAACGAGGCTGATCGAAGACACCCTGGCGCCTGCCCAAATAGCACGGGTCATGAAAGGTTACCGTCCCGGTTTGAGCCTGCAGGGTATACTGCCCCCGGTGCAGATGCTCGGCAAGCAGCTGGCTTATATGCAGGGGTTCAAATTCGGCAGTAAGGCCGAATGCAGCAAGGTTTGAGAAAATACTGAAGCATTCGGGGCAGGTAAAGACCACCCGGCGCGCCCCGGTCGCCTGAATCTGCTGCAGGTTATGCAGCATCAGTTCACGGGCACTGTCTTCTTCGCCGATATCAAGCAGCGGTCTGCCGCAGCAGTGCTCATCGGCAAGGAATGCAACCGGTATCCCCAGTTTTCGGGTGAGCAACTCGTAGGCATTCCGTGCTATCTCGGTCCGGTTGAATGATGACCTGCACCCCACAAAATAGACCGTATCGGCCTGCTGCTGTTGTGCGCCGGGCGCATACTGCAGCCATCCGAGCCGGTCCCGGTTATTCCTGTTGAGGCGGTTGCGGTTTTTTTTGATGCTCCTGACTGTTTTTTGATGCTGCGGCAGCAGCTCGCCGCCCTCCCGAACAAAATGGCGCCGCATGGCATATTCCAGTTTCAAGGGGTCACGCCACTGGGTTGCCTGACACCACTCTTCACATGCGCCGCAGGTGGTGCAGGTATACAGGATATGGCGGAATCGCTCTGAGGACAGATCCTGTTTCCCTTCAATCACCCTTCGCGCAGTTTCGCTTCTGCCGCTGGCAAAGTAGGCTTCATATTTGAAACGCTCTCCGGGCGGACACTGCCTGCCAAAGCGCTCGTGTTCCGTGTCTGACGGGAAGACGTTCCGGCAATAGCCGCATTTGGCGCACCGCCACGTCATTTCGTAGTAATCACCCAGACTTTTTCGTTTGAAAGGATAGCAGTACTGTTCCGGCATAGATGTCCTTGGTCTTATAGATTCAGTTTTCCGGGGTTCATTATATGCTCTGGATCAACTTTTCCCTTGATCAGCTTGAGCATGGCTTTGTATGCTCCGGCCTTTGCATAGACCTGTCTGGCCCATGCGCCGTAGGGCCGCGAGAAGAACGCGCCCATTTTTATAAGTGTGCTGCTGAGCGTTTGAAAAAGATTTTTGACTTTCAGGTATTCCTGCGGGTTGCCCGGGTCGGTGTAAAAACTATACTGAAAGTGGACCCGCGACGGTTCTACCGGCAGGAGCAGTGACCCGATATCAAGGGGATTATAGTCAAGCTGTTGTGCTATGGCGGCGACAGCCCGGTTAAACAACGGAATCTGGCGGGCCATGCATATAAAGGGGATGACGGCATAGCCGCCCCTGAACCGCTGAAAACGCTCATAGCCAGCGGGCAGCTCAATCTCATCAAGAATTTTCTCCGAAGCGTTTCGGTCAGCCGGAAGAGACTCCAGCAGCTCGCAACCCATCTTGTCTGCAAGATCCCGGAGATCAGCCCTCTGATACGCAACCTGTTCCTGCTCGCCCCGCAACACCAGCACCACAGTTACGGGCGGAAGACCGTCGCGCAGTGATGTAAACGCGGCATTGTCCTGTGCAAGCATCCCTGATAACCAGGTGTTGTTCGCAACAAAAGATTCAACCGGGGAGTCGAGCCGCTTTATCTCCCTGAGCACGGAAATGCTCTGCTCAAAGGAGTCATATGGAATAAAAAGCACCTGCTTTGCCGTATGATCGGTTTTCAATTTTATGGTTGCTTTTGTGACAATGCCCAGTGTCCCCTGCGCGCCGAACCAGGCCTTGTTAAAATATGAGGGTGTTGTACCGAAGGGGAAATATGGCGTATCAAACACCGGCAGTGCGGCAAGCCCGGTTTTTATAAGTTCACCATTGGGCAGCAGCACCTCCATGGTCAGGACGGATTCGGTTCCGTAGCGCGGCCATGCATAGAGGGGCGTCATCTCGAGATAGGTTGCTATAACCGAGCAGTCAGCCGGAAGCTCCAGGGGCGTAAGAACTCTCAGCCCCTTTTGCTTTGCGGCTGAGTGCAATTGGGCAAACGTAACTCCGGGCTCAATGACAGCGTTTCTGCACGCGACATCAATCAGGTGGATGGTATTAAGCCGTCTCAGGTCAATCGTGAGTCCAGGAACTGCGGGGATTGCTGCGCCATGCCCGTTTTTGCCTGAACTTAAGGGCGTTACCGGCAGTTTATGCAGTCGCGCAACCTGCAGCACTGCCTGTACTTCCTCGATGGTGCCGGGCCGCACTGCCAAAAGTGGGCGCCGATCCGGAATGAAGCTTATGTTATCCCGGCTGTAGGGCGCCAGGTCTTCGGCGTCGGAAACAAGATATTCCCTGCCGACAATAGCGCACAGCTGTTCCTTGACTTGATCCATACTTTTCCCTTAAAAATTTTTCATCCTACCAGTGCTCTATCTTCTTTAGAAGCTCCGGATCGCATTCAACAAGCTCCTGCATGACAACCAGTAGTTCAAGCAGTGTTATCCAGTCAGAATGAGGAAGGCCCTTGCACCAGGTGACGGCAACTCCGTCCATGCCGAACACCCAGATCCAGCGATATCTGCCCAAAACGATTTTTTTAAAAAGCTCCTTAGACAACGTGATCGTCAGGCGCGGGTTTGTCCAGTTGTTGCCCCTGACAGTAAATGTATCACCAGCCCGTGCAATGACAAACGAGTTATTTTTCTCATCATCGCGTATGCATATGCCGACAAGCTCCCCATCCCCCAGGTGGGTTGTGCCGCCAAAGGGGTAGCATCTGACCGCCCTTGCCAGAGCGCTGCTGCCCTGCTGCCGCGCGCGCATGTAGTGGCCGTCCGGCTGGCCCGCGAAGGTTTTAAACCCTTGCAGCCGGCGCTGCAGTTCCTGATCCGCATTCAGGGCAGTTTCAAACCTGTCAATGTATTCAGAAAGTGTCCTGTCCATAGTCCTTCACAGATTTAATTGCTGTTCCGCAGCAGCAGGCAAGACCTCTGCTACCCACCGGACATCCATGTCTCTGAAGCCGGCCCTGCGGGCTGCGGAAAATTCTTTTTAAACGATAAGGCCCTTGTCGGACAGTTTTCAACAATACGCATGAGACTGCTGCCGGGCAGCATGCCAGCAAGCTTTTCCTGAACCGGCATGATACGTGTGCTGAATCCGCGGTCCATGACCTGCATGAAGGGGGTGCCAAACACTGCTTCTGCGATGCGGATGCAGGTGCGACACTGAATGCACCGATGAACATCATAGATGATTTCCGGAGGCGCCTCAATGCGATCATACTCCCTGCAGGCGCCTTCATATCTGCGTCCATCAGCGTCATACAGTTCGGCGTACCTGCGCAATCTACACTCAGTAGCACCTGCGCAGCCACACTCAATGCAGCGGCGTGCCTCTGCGCGAGCCACTGCATCCGTGAAACCAGTTTCCACTTCATGAAAACTGTTTAATCGAGACCCTGCTGCAATCTGCGGCATGATGACCCTCGCGGCAGGCGGGCAGCCTCGAAAAACCTTTTCAGGCACTGCCTGCGGCAGCCCCATGGAATGCTGGTAGGTTTGCTGCTCGCCGGTAACGGTCTTTCCTTTAAGAAACTGATCAATCGCCACTGCAGCCTTCCTGCCTGCGGCAACAGCCTGCACCGCAGTGCCGGATCCGGTAACACAGTCACCGCTGGCAAATATTTTCTGCAGCCGGGTCTGCATGGACTGCTGCCGGACATGTAGCAGTCGGCAGGGGCTGTGCGGAGCCTGCGCGGTTATGCGCGCGTACATATCGCTGGTGCCTTCAAGACAGCTGAGCTCAGGCTGCTGACCGGTGGCAATAATAAGGGTTTCACAGACATCAGCGGTTGTCTCTGATGCACTATACCGTGGATTGAATTTGCCGTGCACGTCAAGGGTCGATATGCAGCGTTTGAAATCAATCCCCTGTATCCTGCCGTTCTTGACTATCAGGCGCTGCACCCCGAGTTCATTATGTATGACAATCCCTTCTGCACGGGCTGCCTCTTGCTCATGGAGCGGCGCGGGCATTGCGTCGTTCTTTTCAAGGCAGTAGATGTGCACCTGGGGTTCGCCATTCCTGCGGGCCACCCGGGCAGCGTCAATTGCAGCGCCCCCGCCGCCGATGACAATCACCCGGGAGCCGACGTGTGCGGCTGCACCGCTGCCATAAGCGCGTAAAAATGCAAGGGCGGTCATGACGCCTGCGGCTGTTTCTTCGGGCAAGCCCAGCATCAGGGGTTTCTGTGCGCCCAGTGCAATAACAACGGCATCATAGCGGTTTTGCAGATCATGCAGATTAATGTCTTTCCCCAGGGTTGTGCCGCAGCGTATTTCTGCGCCTAGCCTTTCAATCGCGGCTATCTCCCTGTCAAGCATTTCCCGGGGCAGTCGGAAGGAGGGAATGCCGTAGCGGAGCATGCCGCCAGGTTGCTGGTTACGGTCAAACACCGTGCATGCATGGCCTTGCCTGAGCAGAAAAAACGCTGCGGAAAGACCTGCCGGTCCGGCACCGACAATGGCAATCCGCTTGCCGGTTGGGGGGGAATGCTCCGGCTGGTAGCCGGTTTCACTCATCAGCACCTGATCAGCAGCAAAGCGTTTCAGATGACAGATGGCAACCGGTTCCTCAACCAGCTGTCTGCGGCAAACTCTCTCGCAGGGACGATCGCAGATGCGCCCGAGTGATCCCGCAAACGGCAGGACAGCAGCAATCAACTCAAATGCCGCACGGTCTTCACCAAGGGCAATATGTTTAATAAAACCGGGGATATCAATGCCTGCGGGGCAGGCGCTTATACAGGGCCCCAGACAGTCTCCCCGGTGATCCGAGAGCAGCAGCTCAATGCAGGTACGGCGGGCGGTTTTAACCCGCTCAGTGGCCGTGCGTATGACCATGCCTTCAATAACCTCAGTTGAGCACGCGGGCACCAGCTCGGACTGTCCTTCTATTTCAACCACACACATGGAACAGAAAGCCTCGGGCGGGACATCATCGGCGTGGCATAATGTGGGGATAAATATCCCCCTGCTTTCTGCAGCAGCAAGAATAGTCGTACCGGCACGTAGTGCTACCGACTCATGATCAAGGGTACAGGTTACTGTTTTCACTATGCACTCCCTGTTGCTGTTGTGCCTGCAGTGCAGCGCGGGCTAAAAATCGATCATGTGCAGATACCCCCGCATCTGCCATAACCGGAACACACACCATGCGGGCATTTGCCTGTGCGGATATGCTCCTCATAAGAGACCCGGGCGCAGGCAAGACTGCTGAGCACTGCCTGTGCGGCCAGTCTGCCTATGTCGCACCGGCTGGCATTACCAATCTGTTCGGCCAGCAGTTCAAGTGTATCGATATCATCAGGCTTGCCGGCGCCTCGGCAGATGCGCTCAAGCATTTCACGCAAGCGCATGGCGCCGATCCGGCACATGGTGCATTCCCCGCATGATTGCTCCTGCAGCCGGGTTATGAAAAAGCGGGCAACAGCAACGATGCAGACAGTATCGTCAAGGACGATGCTGCCGCATCTGCCCCTGAGCACTGCATGTCCTGAAACAGCATCGTACCCGATCCAAGTGTCAAAAAGGTCAAAGGGAAGGCCCTGAGAACTCCCGTCAATGCTGTCGCATGGCGCTCTGAACAAGGCCTCAGCAGAGACCGCCAGAGACCTGCTGCCTGCCGCAGACAAGGCTATTCTTTGGCAGGTCTCCTGCTCGACGTCGTGGGGGAGCTTTGTTCGCGACCGCGCCCGGTAATGTTGCAGCCGGCGTTCAAACATTTCTTCGGGATAACTCTTTTTAGTCGTCATAGGAGAGATACTTCTTTGGATTTTCTATCAGCATGGCATCAATTGCTTTTTGAGAGACACCATAGGCGTTTTTCAATACAGGAATTATAGTTTCCAAAAGATGGGTGTAGCCGTAGCCACCGTATTTCTTGTACATAATTTTCATGTAGCATTCACAGGACGGCAAAAGCTGTGACGCATACCCTTCTTTAATCAACTGGGAAAGAACCTCCATCCGCTGCCTGTTGTCATAGTTGATGCCAAACCCCAGGCCGATAAGGTAGGTCTCATCGTTAAAACCGTCAAAACTCAAACCGATGCCCCGGTCAAGCAACGACCGCAGCAGGTCTATGTTGCAGGTGTAGCAATCGCTGTGATTCATATAGAATCTGTCAAAATCAACGCCTTCAGATTTCATAATATCCAGATACTGATGCAGGCTGCTTTCCCGCAGTGGTTTGTCTTTGATATAGGTGATGAGCTTCGGGTTGTAGACCAGCTGCTCATGGCCGTTGGGATGCACGCAAAAAGGCCTTCCGGTTTTTACCTGGGCCCGGCAGCAGGCAAGAAAGCACTTTTTTTCATCCTCATTGTTAAACGCCTTGAACCCGCCTCCAACGCCCACCTTGATAATCCCGGCCTTAATGCCGCCGGCATCGACAGGGTAGCCATATCCCGTACCCCAGGTATACCGGCACCCCTGCGTCAACTCCTCAACAACAATGGTGCACAGGTCCTCCAGTGTCTTTTCCCTGATGTAGGACGGATGCGCCGGGGCAACATACCAGCCGCTGGCACAGATGATGTTTATGCCACTGGCAAGGGACATTTTTTTCTGCCCCAGCGGATCCCGTGTGGGCAACAGAGTCGTGGGACAGGTATCAACAATGGTGCTGCAGCCCGCCATTTTCAATTCTCTGAGTTCCTGTATCACCATCTCCAGATCGTCGATCACCAGATTATCCCTGCAGGAAAGCGGATCAATGCGCAGCCTGCCCAGTATGCCGATGTTCACCTTGGCGTCCTTTATCCATGCCCCCGAGGATGCCCGATGTTGCGTATACCAGTTTGATATGTCGGTGGTTGTGTGCATGTGGCACAGCGTGACCCCGAGCGCATCAGGGGAAATGGGTCCGCACACGGTCATAACTTTTTTTTTCGCCATTGCTGTCACCGGGTAGTGTGATTGTTCTACTCTCCAGAGGGCTGCGCTGCCGGATGCTCCAAACATAATCTCTGATAATCCCTGTCGCTTCCGATACCCCTTTTAAAAAAAGAGGGTCGGGGAGCCGGCTAATGCGCAGCCCCCCCCTGCACGCACTGACGCTTTTTTATAAAGCTCAGCCCGACGCCCTAGTAGCCGTACTGCAGTAATGCCTTGGGTGAAAAATAATCATACTGCAAGCCCAGGCCCTGCCCGCCCGCTATCCAGTTCATAAAGTATGCTTTGGTGCCGTGTATGCGCTGGACATCAACAACGGTCTGGTTTGATAGCGCCAGCACCTCCTGCCCGTCATAGGTTGACTTCGCGGTCGTATAGGAAACGTCAAAAATCTTCCACAGCTTGCCTTGCTTGTCATACTTGTCAGCGTACAGGATTTTCCAGTTTTCAGGATCCACGCACCATATTTCTTTCTGGTAAATGTAATTCGGGTCTTTATTAATACACTCGATTATGTACATGTTGATTCTTTCGCGCTGGTATCCGCTCACATAGCACATGCCCTCGACATCATTTTTTACAAGTTGTTCTGAATTCTGGTTCCGGGGCATCAGCATCTCTTTTCTGCCCAGCAGCTTGTAGGAATTATCGTTCATGACCCAGTTGTAGCCGCCCTGATCATTATAGGTAATGTCTGACGGCCCGATATGTGTCTGGCGCTGGGCTGTGGACCTGCGCACAACCCGCCTAGTTGAGCTAGAAAACTCCCATGATCCGTAGTCCTTTGAGCGGTCGTTCCACTTCACGGTCATGGCCCGTGTTCCCTTGAAAGCAGGCGGCTCGTGATATGTAGCATGGTAGGCATGGTATATATCTTTGGGATTGGGCACAAAATCAGGCACCGGCGGCACATCGCGCCTGCCCGTGAACCAGGTCTGATGCTCATCAACGATCATGGGGCGGTTATATTTTTTCCTCCCGTCCACAATTTGCATATTAGTATGATACTCGAAGTTGTCACCCAGTATGGCGTTATCATAGTTGTAGGCAATCTCCAGTCCGTTTGAAGGTTTTGGAAATGGAATCCCGGATACATAGTTCACCAGGTTCTCGTCAGAGCCGATACTGCATTTGCCCGCAAGCGTAAATTTAATGTCTCCGCTGGTAGGCTTGAACTGCCGGTACGGAACTATCTCAAACCAGTACTCTCCCCATTTTCCCTTGTCGGTTAACAGGCTGTAAAGTGTTTCCGGCAAAAGCTCCTTGACCTTCTCGATGTTGGCGGAGGTAATTTTTTGCCCAGCCCAGGTTTTTTCCCATGCCCGTACCTGTGCCAGCGAGTCCCCCTCATAACAGAGTACAGGATATCGTATTTGCTCAGCCCGGGAGGAGGCGCTCAGCAGCAGTGCCCCGCAGAGCACTGTTGCCATTCCCAGCAGTATTTTTGGCAAATCTTTTTTTCTGTTCATAGTCTTTCCTCCTTATGTGTGTTCGTGTACCACCACGGCAGGTAGCTGTTAAAAATCATATTTAATGGAGAGGCCGACCTGATTTCCATATCGTGAATCGCTGCCCCAGGCCTCGTTGAACTGCTGGTAATATGCAACAAACTGCCAGTGGAATGTAGGCATATACACGAGCTGGCCGACAATTGTAGAGCTGCCATTGGTTTCATAGGCAATATTAACAGCCGGAATCAGGGTAGAGAAAAAATAACTGGTGTTCACGCTGAGTGTAAATTTTGTCAGACTGGAATCCCTCCCCGTTTCGCCAAGGATATATTTGCCGGTTCGTTTATCGTACTCATGGTTAAACAGCCAGTATTGATACCAGGTGAAGCTAAAATTAAAAGGTTCATTGCGGTTCATCTCCGACAGCCAGGGGATCATTGTCTTTCGATCAAAGGTGAGTGCCGTGGTCAAAAGGTTTCTCTCTTTTATCTCGTTGGCATTGTTGGCAGCTTTGCCGTAATTGTAATCTCGTTTTGTGTTGAGTGCGCATTCACCTTTAATGACGGATTTGATTTTTGACGCGGTCGTTGAAAAACTGAAGGCTGTTGAATTGTAATGGGGATAGGTCCAGACCCTGCCGCCGGGATTATTAAACAGCATCAGCCTTATCAGTCTGTTCATGCCACTTTTGCCGTTTATAATCGGGCTGTCAAGCCGGGTATAGAAGTTGGAAAGGTACCAGTCAACACCTTCGCCGATATTGCTGTAGCCTTTGATGCGAAACCCAAGCTCAAGATTTTTAAAGCTTTCATCAGGGGTGTCCCGACGCTGGCTGTCAAGGACTTTCTGCATCTTGCCGTCCCCAAGAATCGGCTGACCCACAAAGGCTCCGTGGCCTGCGGGCGGGTACCTGGTTTCAACAAAGTTAAAGGGAATCACCACCAGTTCAAAGGATAGATCCTGCCACATGTTTTGGGGCGAATAAAACATGCGCGCCATCCAAAGCCCGAGCTTATAGTCCTCCCAGTCGGGAAAGGCAATAATGTACTTTAAATCCAGAGGATTGATAAGGTCCGCTACCCGTGATTCGGCGGTTTCCCCCCAACTGACCAGCTGCTTGCCCAGCTTGATCCTGCAATCATCGTATTTTAAGTCAAAGTAGGTCTCCTTCAGCCACTCCTCGCTGTCACGCGGTCGTCGCACGTCACGGTATTTATCTGAATCGCCTCCCTCATGACGAACAGAGTAACGCATATTGGAGTCTATTTCCAGAGCAGCATCATAGTAGTAGTTGGCAAGGGTATAAAAGTTAAGGTCAAGATCAGGCGTCTCCTTGAACTTGTAGAGCAGTTCACCCCGTACTGTAGTCCTGAAGCTGTTGTAGCGTATGTCGCGCTCATCCTGATGCGTTTTTATGTTGAGCGTCTGCTGTATGCTGCCTTTGAGATCAAGCTTGCCGTCATACGCCTGAAAGGCAAACGTGGCGTTTGCCGTTAAGCAAAATAAAAAAGCGGCAATAAAAAACAGGCATATTATTTTGTTCATAACGAATCCCCCTTACATATGCATTAAAGGTATATAGCGACCGGTGTATATAATAAGCACTCGTGACGGCCTTTTCTCCACACCTCCTTTCGTCGCTGCTTGATTCGTGTTAGTGTTTACCCATCCATGTCCCTAGCGGGTTTTTTATCTCAGGAACTTCGGCCTGAAGAGCAGTATGAGTACCGGCACCATAAAAATGGCGCCCAGACAGTTCAAAAAAAGGATTACCGCCAGCATCATGCCCATCTGGGCCTGAAACTTCAGCGGTGAAAAAGTCCACACAACCAGCCCAAGCACCAGGGTTCCGGCAATATAGATTATTGATTTGCCGTAGGTCTGGATAGTTCGGATCAGCGCCTGTTCCAGGCTGAGCGCCGGGTTGCGCCGCTTTTCTTCTCTCAAGCGAGCCAGAAGATAAATACCGTAATCAACTCCCATGCCGATACCGGCGGCTGACACCGGCAGGGTGGAAATTGAAAGGCCAATCTGAAAAATGGCCATATAGGCAAAAGCGATGAGGTTTGACAGTATCAGGGGCAGCGTCAAAATAAGGCCTGCCTTGAACGACACAAACTGAATCGAGCAAAAGATAAACACGCCGGCCAGCGCAAGGAGCAGCGTTTGCAGTTGTTTTTCTGCAACCACCTCATTGATGGCAGCCTCAACACCGATGACGCCCCCTGCCAGTTTATAGGAAACCGCGTCCGCATCTTTGAGAATGGAGTGTTTCTCTATAAAGTCTTTGGCAGTGTCTATAGCCCGCTTAATGGTGGGCCCCGTCTTATCTTTGAAAAGAACAATGATATTCGTGTACTGATCATGGTAATCCAGAAACCGTTCGACAAAGCCCGGATCCCCGCCGCTGGCAAGCTGCTGGAACAGGTGTATCATGTCAAATTCCTTATCCGGGAAGCCGTACCACTTGGGATCATCGGCATGCATGCCCTGGTTCATGCCAAGCAGCAGCTTGACAATATTCTGTGTGCCCACTGCCCCTGAATGCTTCTCCATATAGCGTGTGAAAGAGTGCACATCGTGGACAACCCTGCCGGTTTTGATGGCATAGCGCTTTTCGCCGAACACGATAATATTCAGGGGATTTATGAGCGGGTGTGTTTTGTTTATCCGTTCGCTATCCTGATTGTACCGGGAAGAGGGGTACAGATAGTTGGAACCCACCTCGGCATCTCCCACAATAAGGCGCTCAGACCAGTAGTAGGAAAAACACACCGACACAATAATGACAATCCATACCGTATAGCGGCCACGCCGGTCAATAAGCCAAGGACCAAGCCAGTCGGCAAATTTGTTTGCAAGTCCGGTCCGCTGTTTTTCCTTTTCCCTCTCTTTTTCTATGTGCTTTAAAAAAGTCTTGGAAATAGGACAGTAGGTAAGAAGAATCGGCGTCAGAATAAGGCCGATTAACACCGTAATGATCGACCAGAACGCACAGGCAATTGCGATATTTCGCAGCAGGGGTATGGAAATAATTGCGACAATCGCGATACCGAATGCATCGGTGAGAATACTGGTCAGGCCCGCAAGGAACATCTGCTCAATCACGGTTTTTGCCGCCGCCTGTTTGTCACCATGCGCTATAAACTCCTCATAAAAACGGTTGTAGAGCTGATGGGAGTGCCGGAAGGCCATGAGTGCAATCAAAAAGGGCATTACAAAGATCAGGGGATCAAGATTATGGCCGAGCATCCCCATAAACCCCAGCCCCCATATCGCGGAAATAAAACCGGCAGAGGGTACCAGCAGCGTTGCCCAGAGTGAACGGTAGGATAAAAAGAGCAGTATCGGTATCAGAACCGCGGTGCAGGCAAGAATAAAATTAACCTTGTCAACCATATGGTCAATGGTCCCGATATGCATGGGATATCCCACAATTGAGAGCCGGTGCTGATCATCTTCAACTGCAGCCCGTATTCTGGTGATGCCCTGGTAGATCAGGGCATAGTCAAGCTTTTCTTCGTAGAAATCGGCTGTAATCAGAGAACTTTTGCAATCATGGGAGACAAAAGTCCCATAATACAGCTGGTTTGAAAAAATAGCATCTTTCAGGCGCTTCATCCCCTGATCGTTAGCAGGAATGTCGGGCCACATAAGATAATCGGTTTCAATGCCCCATGAGGTAAATTTGAAGGTGCTGAATTTCTGATGGGCAATGGAAAGAATCTTATAGCGGTCAATGCCGGAAACAGTAAGCAGTTCTTCGGTAATATATTTTATTTTGCCCAGGGTTGTCCGGTTGAATATATCCTTGTTTTTTACCTCAAGCAGCATGATCAACTGGTTTGCACCGCCGAAGTTCTGGAGAAACTCTTTGTGGATTTTGATGTAGGGATGGGTCTGGGGCAAAAGATCGGCAAAGCTGGTAACGATGTGGAGCTTTGGTAACTGAGTTGCCCACAGGACGGTCACAACGGTGATCAGTGACAGGATTATAACGCGAAATCTGATGACCCATGCTGCAAAATTTTTCATTGCGGAGCCCCCTGACCTTTAAAATAAATTCCTGAAATTCTTTTCCACGTTGTGCCTCCATTGTCGGTATTGAGAATAAGTCCGGCAGCGCCTACGATCCAGCCATGCCGGTCATCAGTGAAAACCATATCCCGCAGCCAAAATTTTGTTCCCAGTGCATCTTCCAAAAGCTTCCAGGTAACACCGCCGTCAGAGGATACCAGGTAGCTGCCTTTTGCGCCGATTGCCCAGCCCTTGTCCCCGATTACGGCAACTTTGTATATGGTAAAATCGGCCTTGGTCGTCACCCGTTTCCAGGTTGCCCCGCCATCCTGAGTCTTTATAATAATGCCGTCCATACCCGTTATCCAGCCGATGTCAGGAGAAATGAAGTGGGCTCCATACAGATTGGGAGGAGGAGGAGGAAAATCCTTTTCTACATCTTCGGGCTGCAGCTCGTCACACTGCTGCGGGAGCCATGTTGCCCCCCCATTCTCAGTATGATAGATTATGCTGTATTCACCCACGATCCATCCGCGTCTGGCATCAATAAAAAAGACACCGTTATAATAACGGTCTTCATTCCAGCCCTGTTTGATCCAGGTGACTCCACCATCGTTGGTATGCAGTATTGTCCCCATGGTTCCGACAATCCATCCTGTCTGCTCGTCAATAAAGCATGCGTCAAAGAGGCGCTGATCAGTGCCTGATTTCTGAACGCTCCAATTTTTTCCGCCATCCCGCGTGTGCAGCACTGTCCCCTTTTTCCCGACGATCCAACCGGTGGTGCTGCTAACAAAGCAGATATCATAAAGATCTTCAGACACTGGCGAAGTTTGTGTTTGCCAGCTTGCACCGTTATCGGATGTATGCATGATAGTTCCTTCAAATCCGGTGATCCAAGCGCTTCCGTCCAGGGCTTCCACGGCAAACAGGTGTTCCCTGGTCACCAGGCGCATGCGGGCACGGGCATCGGCTGGTTCCCGAGACTCATCCTGCGCCCCGCATGCGCATACAGCCAGCGTCACTATGAGCACAAGAGCCATGCGCCTGTCTGTGATTATTGGTATATCCATACGTTCTACACCTCGGTAAAGGCAACATGCGGATTCATGATGTTGCCGGGATCAACAGCCCGCTTAATTTTCTTTGCAGCCTCATAGAAGTTGCCGGTTATGTTGGAGGTAAGAGGTTCGCGACCAACGGTCCACAGTCCGCCGCCCATGCGCCAGGGCACGGCGCCCATGTTGTGAATAACCTCCCATACACCTTTCACATGTTCCGGGCTGGTATGGTCAAAGGCAAAGATGAACTCCGCGATCACATAATGCCCCCACTGATACGTGTACAGCTGTGCCCCACTGGCGATCTCTCCGAACCCGTGTTCAGGATAGTTCATATAGGCGGCAACCTTCCTAGTTCCCTCTTCGCACAGCCGTACATACTCAGGCACCTGATCAACAGACAGATAGCCCATATTGCTCATTATCATACCCAGGTGCCGCATCAGCCGCGGGCTGTTTGACTGGCCCCAGCCTTTAATATTCTGCTCATGGCCACGGTACACTTCAACCAGCTCGGGCGGCGCTATTCTGCCGCCATACTTTTTAATAATCTTTCGTGCAAGCTCTCCCTGATATTCCACCGCCCGTTTCGTACCCTCAACGCCCATGCCAAGCATGTACTTGGGTGAGGCTTTGGCAAGGCGAATTCCCTCATATCTGGTTTCTGCTGAATAGGCCGCCTGGGTCCATGCCGGCATTATGAACAAACCCCTGCCGACATCTTTGTGCAGCAGTTCTATAAGGCACTCCGTTGGTGTAGTAAAATCTTCAAAATACGCCCAGATGCTCTCATAGGTATCCGGATACGGATGCAGGCTCCAGGTTATTCTGGTGCATACCCCCAATGAGCCCAGCGCAAAGAACGGCCAGTAGGTCAGTGTCGGGCCGGGCCCCTGCATCCAGTTGTTTGCCCCGAAAATGTTGGCTGCGGAGGAGGTGTTAAAAACTGTCCCGTCGGGCAGCACCATTTCAAGAGACAGGATGTTCTGCAGCCCCACCCCATATTTAAGACCGGCAAACTTGTTGATGCCCTGAAAGATATTGGTTGCATTGTTGAGCGAGGGCCCTGGCGCTCCCGTAAAGTAGGGCCGCCATCGAAAGTTCTCCCTCTCTACCAGTTCTTTAAAATGCCCGGTCAGGGTTGTTACAAACACACCTGCCTCAACGGTTACCGTCAGGTTATTGGAGTCCACGTGGATGCCCTGCATGCGCTTCATATCGATCATGATGCCGCCGGTTACCGGAATGGAACCTGCAAGAACCGCGGCACCCCCGCCGATGAGATTTACCGGTATCGTATACTGGTTTGCAATGCGCATCACGTTCTGTACATCAAGGGTTGAGCCGGGCAGCACCACCAGGTCAGGCCGGCATTCCGGATAGACTTTAAGACTGTCGCTAAACAGGTCCCGTGAGTAGGGTATCCGGTCTACCGGTTCGGCAGACACATACTGCCTGCCCAGCAGATCTTCAAGCTTTGCCTTTATTTCACTCAGCATCGTTATCCTCCTTGTCTTTTGCAGCCCGATCGCCAAAAACCGAACGGCTCAGAAGCTCGACAACATCAATCAGTTCAATCCCGGGCTTTGTGTTTTCAATATAGTCACGGAAATTCTGTTCGCAAAACGGACATGCCGTTGCCAGCAGTTCAGCGCCGGTTGCGACTGCTTCTGTGACTCGTCTCTTGGCCGTTGCCTGAGCAAGCTCCATCTTGCCGGTCCTGACGCCGCCGCCGCCGCCGCAGCAAAATGAATACTCCCGTATCCTGTTCATTTCTTTAAATGTTATTCCGGGTATTGCCTTGAGAATCTGACGCGGCGCATCAAATATTTTGGCATACCTGCCCAGGTGGCACGGGTCATGGTAGGTTACTACCTTCTTGACGGGATATTCAGGAACAATCTTTTTTGCTTTAATCAGCTCGGCAAGCAGTTCGACACTGTGCTTGACCTTGTAGTTCAGCGTGCCCAGTTGCCCGTAAATGTTGCCAATGGTGTTGTAGCAGCCCGAGCACGGCGTGACGATGGTTTTTACCCCAAGGCTATTAAAAGCTTCAATATTGTCAGCCCCGTACTTTTCAAGCACCTTGATATACCCGAGATTAAAAGCAGTTGACCCGCAGCACTTTTCATCGCTGCCAAGAATGCCGAAATCGACACCTGCTTCATGCATCAACCGCGCAGTGAGTTGAATGTTTTCCATAATTCTTTGATCGTATGCGTACGTGCAGCCCGGGAAAAACAAAACTTCGGCTTTTTCCTCCTTTTTGGATAAATCCTTGATTTGAAAGCCGAGTTTTTTTGTCCAGTTGGTTCGACGAGCCCGCGGCTGCCCCCATGGGTTATCATAGGAATTAAGGTTCTGGACGATCACGCGTTGAGCCGGCAACGGACCGACATTGGCATCAACCGCTTTTGAACGCATCCAACGGATAAGATCGGTGGGATGCAGCTGATTGGTGCGCTCGCAAGTATACTGGCAGAAACCGCAGGTTGTGCATGAATATATGGCATCAACCACCCTGTCTGACCACGCAAGCTGTCCGCGCAGCATTGCAACCGCTGCATAGTTGCGGCCCGAGGGATAATAGGATTCAAAAAAATAGTTTGTCCCCGAAGGGCACTGCAACCCGGTGTCGCTGCCCATGATCTGCTCGGCATGCACAGTTCTGCAGGCGCCGCACCGGGCACAGAATTCGGCTTTTTTCCAGATATCATCATCTATTTTAAATGTATATTTCATTGCTGTGCATCTCCTTACCTAAGGGCAAGCTTACCCGGGTTCATAATATTGTTGGGATCAAAAATCTCTTTGCACATCTTGATCTTGCGATGATATGCCCCTATCCTGAAATAGACTTCCTCGGCCCACATCGGATAGGGCCGGGGGAAAAACGCTCCCGCATGAATCAGGGTGCGGCTGATATTTGAAAACAGCTGCTGTGTCCGGGCTCTCTCAGCTGCATCCGCCGGATCGTAATACAGATTAGGCTCAAAATAGTAGCTGCCCCCGAAGTTCAGCGGCATGAGCAGCCAGCCAAGCTCGGCCCGTGCCCCGCCGTTGTGCTGCGCCTGCTGCAGCGTCAGATTGTACAGGGGACTGAGCTGCGTGTTTGACGCCATGCACGCGATATAGCTGCATCCGCCTGCGTAGCGGCGCTGGTTGAGCATGCCCCGGGGATGATCAATCTCCTGCATAAGCCTTTTTTGCAGATCCGCGATACCTGCCAGTGTGGTATCGCCCTTGAGGCCAAACCGGTCAAGCACGTCCCGGATGTCAAGCTCCTTGTAGGAAACCTCGGCCTCATCATTGCCCGAGATGCCGATGACAGCAATCCAGGTCGGCAGTGATTTTTCAAGCGCAGTTATTTCGTTTTTATCATTTGCAAAAAGGCAGGCAAAATAGAGGGCATTTGCTACAAAGCATTCATCGTTTGCCTCCTGATGCATAAGCGCCGGAGAAAGCACGTTCAGTTTTTCAATATTCTCCAGGGGAACAATAATATATTTTCTGTGCTGAACAATATTGCGAAGAGTAACCGCTGCCTTTACACCAATGCCAAGGGTTCCCTGGGCTCCGAAAAAAACCCTGTTCAAAACGGCAAAGTTTGTCGCCCAGTGATAGGGGCGGTCTGAATCGGGAAGCGCCATCTGGCCAGTCCCCATGATTTCTCCGGTGGGAAGCACCATCTTGACATTCAGCGTCTCCCAGGTCTTGTAGCGCGGCCACAGATACAGCGGCGTGTTCTCAAGATAGGTTGCAAGCACCGAGGCCTCCTCAGGCACGCCTATGGGTGTCATGGGCTTAAGGCCCTTTTTTTCTGCAGCTTGAGCAAGCTGGGCAAAGGTAACCCCCGGCTCGATAATGGCATTGCGGGCAACATCATCAAGCAGATCAATCTTGTTCATCCGCCGCAGGTCAACCGTGATACCCCGTTCGGTCGGAATGTGCGCTCCCTGATAGGTGGTTCCTGAACTGAAGGGAAAAAGGGCTATGCGCTCTCTGTTTGCCAACCGGACTACAGCCTGGACTTCCTCAACCATTGCAGGCCGCACAGCACACAGTGGCCGCATCGGCCTGACAAAACTGCCGTCATTGGCATAGCCATCAAGGGCCTTGGCATCGCTGATTACATTATCAGGGCCGACAATTTCTCTGAGTGTTTCGATAATATAGGTATCACCTCTCATGGTTAGCACTCCAGTCCTTCAACAATTTTTGATATTTCTTTGTTCTGCGCGATCATTTCATGGGCAAGCAGAAGCATCTCAATGACGGTTGCGCCATTCCAGTGAGTAAAGTTGGCACTGTCAAATAAAAGGGTTACGGAAGGGTCAAGCATGCTGAAGATAAGCCGGTGCTTACCAAGCATCACATCTTTGAACACCCCCCCCGGAACGCGCCAGCACAGCAGCGGCTTGTCTGCAGTTCCCTTTTGTATGCTAAATTTTCCGTCCTGCACGTGCACGCTATACGGAGGCTGCTTCTCAACCTCAAGCTGTATCGCCGCCTTACCCTCAATGGTCGAATAAGGGCTTTTGTGACGCTCAGCAAGCTCGGCATCAGCATTCAAGATCTTCTCCCAGTTGTTCATTAGTTTTTCAAAGGCATCCATTTTTTCTCCCCCGCAACTGTGCATAGGCAATGACACAAAAAATTATTGGGATTTTGTAAGCACGTCAGCCGGATTCTGCTCGTGTATGAAAACGTCTTTCCCAGTTTTCAAGAAGCTTTGGCATTTCCTCTTTCATATACAAAAAAATATCATGGGCCTCTGCGAGGCGTGCAAAGCGCGCCGGAGGCGATCCTTCCAGCAGAGCCATGCCCTTTTCAGTAAGCTTTTGCAGTCCTTCCATCTTGGCAATAAAGTACGTAACAGATGAGCTGCAGAATTCGGGTCGCAGACGATAATAATCCCGCCGATTTCCGGGGAATCTGATCCGTTCAATCCAGCCAGCGCGAATAAGCTGCCGGGTGGAGGTGCTTATAGAACTTTTGCTTGCCTGCAGTATATTTACCAGATCGCTGAATGACTGATGGGGCGGTTCGCAGATAAAAAGCCACGCGAGAATACGGCCATCCATGCGCAACCAGCCTGTTTGCTCAAAATAAAGAGCAAATTCTTCTACAAACTCCCGTTGTTTATCCAATATAGGCATAGAGTCTCCTTCAAGATTCGTTTTACAATTTTTTCAGAGGAAAGGTGCTGGGATGTAAACAATATAGTGTTTTCTGTTTGTTCTGTCAATACCGAACAAACAGAATAATAAAAATTTTTCCTATCGTGCGTTCCTGTATAAATGGAGGGGTACAGGGGTACGGGAAATGAATAACCGTGCTATCCAAAATAAGTATTAAACAACCGTTTTGGACAAGATAAGTGTTTGATTTGCTTTACGGCCCACAAATTCGAACGCCGCCGTAAAAAATCAATTCCCCTTCCCTTGGAGACTTTGTCGCAAATCAAAAAGAGGCTTTAACACTCTATTTCTCCGAAGGGTTGAACCCCTCAAAATAAAAAATAATTCGTTGTGGGGAAAATGTGAAAGTCTCAATTTTTCAACATCAATTGCGATACATGTACCAGAGAGAGGAAGCATTTTTAACTTTTTACGGCGGCGTCAATACTGATTTTAAATAATTATCTTATGGCTCCCGGCTTTGGCTAGGCACTGCATGCACAAGGGGCTCTGCATCATTGCTCAAGAGCTTTGTTTAAATTACATCAGCTTTCAGATCATGCTCAGCGTTTCAATCTGCCGCACGCCACGGGCAATGACATAGCGTTCGACTTCGATGCGAACCAGCACGCAGTCGGGCATATCCAGATGGGCGCGCAGGTTTTTGTGGCGCTCGAAATGGCGCCTTTTGCAGTCTTCAAACTCTTCGGGCAGCACCGTCACCGCCCTGCCTATGCAGGTCACTGCGATGCCATCCGTAAAATCAGGATTTTGCGGCGAGCGGTTGTCAATCATGAAACAAACGCCGGGGTGCTTCAGCATATTGCGGTACTTGCTGGTAAAGCGGGGCGTTGCGATGAGAATGCTTCGCAAATCATCCGAGGGTGTAAATGCCACGATGTTGCAGTAAGGATGCCGGTCTGACTGCGTGGCAAGAATGCCCACCGGCTGAGCTTCAAAAAGGGCTCGTACAATTTGGTTCAGGGCTGAATTTTCGCTCATATGAATCTCCCTTGCTGTACAGAATGAGCAGGCTGTTCAAAAATGCTCAGATGCAAGGCGCGCGTTGTCTCTGACACCTGCATGCAGGCAATCATGCGCAGCCAACAACCGTCCGCATAGCGGATGGCTTGAATTACCCTGAAAGGGGAAGACAAAAGCACGAAGTGCCATGTTGTCTTCTGCCTTCAGGCAGACAATGAGGCGTACGTATTCGTACGCCGCAGTGAAGCATGATGAGCGGAACGCAGCAGATGGGCGTTTTTCAACAGCCTGTTAGACATGATTTCTCAGCTTCAGTTCAATCGGGTGAGGGTTAAGATAATATTGCCCGCTCAGATAGGTCTGGCCGAACTTGCGCACATAATGATTGATGAGCGTCACCGGCACGATAAGCGGCACCAGTTCGCGGCGGTAGCTGTCGATGATCTCAAGCAGCTCCTGCTTTTCATCGGCGGAAAGATCCTGTTTAAAATAGCCCATCATATGCTGCAGCACATTGATGTGCTTCTTTACCGTGGCCTTGAGCGCCAGGGCCTCCATGAGAAGCGCGTGATACTGCTCCCATGTTTGCGCTATGCCGCCTGCCTGCGCATGGGCCACAAGAGGTCCCATAAGCCGGTAGTGCCGGTTGCTGTGTGCCATGATAAGCAGCTTATGCCGCGTATGAAACTCCACAAGGCCGCCCACGGTTTTTCTCTCCTGCATTGCCCGGCGCAGGCGCCGCAGCACGAATATCCGCTCGATGAAATTTTCCCGCAGCACCGGGTCATGCAGCCGGCCCTCCTCCTCCACGGGCAGCAGCGGAAAATGCTCCATGAAAACACGGGCAAACATGCCCACGCCGGTGTGGGAAGCCATGCCGCTTTCATTATAGACTTTCACGCGCTCCATGCCGCTGCTGGGAGACCGGCTCTTGAAGATATACCCGCAAAGGTCCTCAGCCTCCAGCTCACGCACCCGCCTGCGGGCCCATTCTGTCATCTGGCCGGTATAATCTTTTTTGGTTTTAAC
>JAFGCP010000344.1 GCA_016932595.1 Deltaproteobacteria bacterium | reverse complement strand
GTTGTGCGCAGGGCAATGCCCGGGACGCGTTTCTGAAGAGCCGCGATCAGCGCCTTGGTTTTTGCTCCGGTTATTTTCCTGCCCATGCGCCTGAGCACCGGGTCGGCGATATGCTGCAGCGGTATGTCAAGATAGCGGCAGACCTTCTCCTCGCCTGCCATCACGGCCAGAACCTCACTGCTCAGGCTTGCCGGATGCCCGTAGAGCATGCGCAGCCAGGCTATGCCGTCGATGCGGGCAAGGCGCCTCAGCAGGCCGGCAAGATCGGCATAGAGTGTCGTGTCCTGCGCTATTAAAGTTATTTCTTTAACGCCCTGGCCCGCCAGCTGCTTTGCCTCCTGCAGGATAGAACGCTGCGACCGTTCCCGGTAGGGCCCGCGGATGCGGGGGATGGTGCAGTAGGTGCAGCGATGCGAGCAGCCCTCGGCAATTTTCAAATAGGCGCTGCCTGCAGGCGTTGACACGATGCGCGGCGTCGCGGCGCCCATGAGCAGTGTCGGGCGGCGGCTGTGCAGGCGCGATTTTTGCCTGCCTGCAATGAGCCTGCGCAAATGCGTATCGATGCGGTCGAATTCTCCGGTGCCGAGCAACAGATCAACCTCGGGAAATTCCGCAAGGAGCTCATCCTTGTAGCGCTGCGGCAGACAGCCGCAGACGACCAGGTGACGGCAGGAGCCGGTCTGCTTGCACCGGGCACAATCAAAAATGGTGCTGATCGCCTCCCTGGTCGAGTCCTCGATGAAGGCGCAGGTGTTGACGATAATGATATGGGCGGCTTGCCGGTCTGCTGTCAGGGTGAACCCTGCACGCGCCAGCACGCCCAGCATGACCTCGCTGTCCACGAGGTTTTTGGCGCAGCCGAGGCTCACCAGGCAAATCGTCTGTTTCAGCTCCATGCATCCTTCTTTCTAAAATCGGGCACGAAGCTGCCGTCAAGCGCATCGTGCTGCTGCGTCCAGCCGTTTTCAAAACCAAGATCTTCAAACAGGGCAACCATGGCGGCGTACTCCTTCGGCGGGGTCAGGGGGCGAAGTTCAGGAAAATCCGCGGCATGGTAACAGGGCCGGTACTGGCCCATAAGGCTCACGCTCAGAAATCGCCCGAACTGGCGCCGGAGCCTTTTTAAAACCGTTTCAGTTCCCGCACGGTCGGCCGGCAGAACCAGGTGCCGCACAACAAGCCCCTTGCTGGCAATACCCGCCCCATCCAGCTCAAGATAGCCTGCCTGCCGGAACATTTCGTCAAGCGCTGCGAAATTGATTTCCTGATAGCTGCGGGCTGCGGAATATTTTTCAGCGCAGCCGTCATCGCCGTATTTTGCATCGGGCAGATAGATATCGACGATGCCATCGAGAAGCGCGAGCATAGCCGCATCTTCATACCCGTTTGAGTTGTACACCACCGGCAGCGTGAGCCCCCGGGCCGCAGCCAGGATAAGGGCCTGCACAATCCAGGGCATGAAATGCGCGGCGGATACAAGATTGATATTGTGGCAGCCCTGCTGCTGAAGCCCGCACAGGTGAGCGGCAAGCTGCTCAACGGTCATGTCCGTTCCCAGCCCCTCATGGCTGATCTGCCAGTTCTGGCAAAAGCAGCACTTCAGGTTGCAGTGCGCAAAAAAAACAGCGCCTGAGCCGCCGGTGCCGGTGATGGCCGGCTCCTCCCCGAAATGGGCAAGGGCTTTGGCAACACGAACCGAAGAGCCGGCGCCGCAGCGCCCCTTTTCGCCCTTGAGCCTGTTGACGCCGCAGCGCCACGGGCAAAGCCTGCAGGCAGCGGCCAGCGCCATAAGCGCTTCGGCGCGCCGGTCAAGCTCACCAGTTTCAAGAAGTCTATGATAGCCGGGCATAGCGTCACTCTCGTGTCTGCGATGCCTGCATTGTAGCAGCCCCTCAGGCATGCGTCAATCAGCGGCAGCACTAAAGTTGAAAAACCAGGGGCATTTCAGCTGCTGGTTAAAACGTACGGCCGTGCCGCCGCTTGACAGACCCGCTGAAATAAGCCACAATTGAACCGTGCCGGAGCAGACAAAATGGTCGCCGGCCGCGCCTTGGCGCGGTCCAGAGGAAAGTCCGAGCACCGCAGGGCAGGATGGTCGCTAACGGCGACCGGGGGCGACCCCAGGGAAAGTGCAACAGAAAATATACCGCCCCGCTTCGCGGGGTAAGGGTGAAATGGCGAGGCAAGAGCTCACCGCATTCCGGGTGACCGGGATGGCAGTGCAAACCCCATCCGGTGCAAGACCAAATAAGAGAGCGGCGGGAGCTTCGGCTCCCCGGAAGGCGGCCCGTCTTCATGTTCTCGGGTAGGTCGCTCGAGGCGGCTGGCAACAGCCGTCCCAGCTGAATGACCATTGCCCGCAGGCTCGTAAGGGCCTGCGGGAACAGAACTCGGCTTAGCAGTCTGCTCCGGCATTTTTTTAAAAGACTTCGTGCACAGCAGGGGCTTAAAATCTTGAGCCCCTACATACAGCATGTACGATCAAGATCGTCAATCCTCGCTCCCGACAAGGGGAAGAGGATTGAGATGAGGGGGCCTTCCAAAAAAATTACTGTATGGAGCCAGTCAACACATGGATGCGGTAAAAGAAAAATGCGGCATCAGCCGCAAGGAAGCCCTGGCGCTCATGGAGCAGTATATCCCGCAGGACAATCTGCGCTGCCACTGCCTGGCAACCGAGGCAATCATGCGGCAGCTGGCAAGCAAGCTCGGCGCCGATGAAGACGTGTGGGGCATCGCCGGTTTGCTGCATGACCTTGATTATGGTGAGACCAAGGACGATATGCAGCGCCACGGTCTTGTCACGGAAACTGTTTTAAAAGAAAAAGGCGTCAGCCCTGCAATCACCGGCGCCATCAAAAGCCACAATGCCGGCAATCTGGGCCTGCAGCGCTCCACGCAGTTCGAGCATGCGCTGGTGGCTGCTGAATGCATTACCGGCCTTGTCGTTGCCACCGCCCTTGTGTATCCCGATAAAAAGCTTGCCAGCGTCAAGCCCTCTTCCATCGTCAAGCGCATGAAGCAAAAGGAGTTTGCCCGCAGCGTCAACCGCGACCATATAAAAGAATGCGAGCTCATCGGCCTGCCGCTTGATGAGTTTGCCAGGCTCAGCCTTGAGGCCATGTGCTCGATCAGCCAGCGGCTGGGGCTGTAGAACAAGCACCTCGCACAAGAAATCAAGCCACTCAGCATGTCTGCTAATTCGGACTTTCGCGGGCGGCAGGTGCTTTGCTTAGGATACAGCTATCGATTAACTGAATCGTTGTTCCGTCAGTGCTATAGAATTGCAAAGTCAGCATCTCCTGTGTGGCTGTCACGCGCATCGCGCCGTGCTCGGCGCTGTAGCGCACCTGGCTGCCCGCAACGGGTGTGCCGAATTTATATAAAGGCGCACCTCCCGCACCGTTCACGAAGTAGGGCAATCCGTTTATAATAATGCGTTCATATGTATGGTCATGGCCCGACAGAACCGCGCTCGCCCCCCATTCCTTAAAAGACCACTGCATGGAGGGTTTCGAACCGTGGGACAGGCAGGATGAATAGGGCGCGTGATGAAAGTATACCACCTTCCAGGGGGCCGTTGAAGCGGCAAGGCGCGCTTTCAGCCATTGCGCCTGCTTTGAGGCCTTGTCGTACCCGTCCGGCTCGCTCTGATCGCTGTTGAGCGCAAACAGGTGCACCGGCCCCCATCTCTTTTCATAGTAGCGTTCAGTGCCGGATGAGTTGTCAGG
>JAFGCP010000045.1 GCA_016932595.1 Deltaproteobacteria bacterium | reverse complement strand
TGATAAAGTTCATGAACATGATTTCAGCTACCGGCCGCAGCCCGGACGCCGCAGCGCCGACGCACAGGCCGACGATCGCGCCTTCGCTGATGGGTGTGTCGACACAGCGGCCTGCGCCGAACTGGTCGATAAGGCCGCGGGTGACGCCGAAGGGTCCGCCGGGCTTGCCGACGTCTTCACCGACGATAAAGACGCTGGGGTCTCTTTCCATTTCCTCTTTAATTGCTTCGTTGATCGCCCACTGAACATTCAGGGATTTTGTACCAGCCATGTATCTATCCTCCAGTTTAAGATAATTTAAAAGTCAATCGCGCCTGCAAATCAGGCAAGTATATCGACATACAGCTCTTCGATATCGGGCTGAGGGCTCTTGCGGGCAAAATCAACGGCCTCATCGACCTCTTTTTTGATTTCGTCGCGGATCTTCTGTATGCCCTTCTCGTCAACCACGCCCTCTTTAGCAAGCTTTTTCTCGTAGAGCATGATCGGATCCTTTTTCTTCCATTCCTCGAGCTCGCCGGCCGGGCGATAGTTACAGGGATCGCCTTCAAAATGGCCGTGATGGCGGTAGGTCTTAAACTCGAGCATATAGGGGCCTTTACCTTCGCGGGCATGCTTGACAGCCTTGGCCATTGCCTCATATACGGCCTCGACATCATTGCCGTCTGCGACGATGGCTGGCATGCCGTAGCCGGCAGCGCGGTCAGAAACATTTTCGATTGCCACGTGATCGCTCTTGGGCGTCATCTGGGCATACAGGTTGATGCTGCACACAAAAATGAGGGGCAGTTTCAGGATAGCGGCCATGTTCATGGACTCATGGAACGAGCCCGTGCCGGTTGCGCCTTCGCCGAAATACACGGCGGTGCAGTTGTCGGTCTTGTTGTATTTCTGGGCAAATGCTGTCCCGAGAGCAATGCGCATGCCTTCCCCGACGATGCCGTTTGAGCCCATGCAACCGGTCTTCACATCGGCAAAATGCATGGAGCCTGCGCGGCCCTTGCAGCAGCCGGCGATGCGGCCGAAGAGCTCGGCCATCATCGGCTTCAGGTCCGCGCCCTTGGCGATGATGCAGCCGTGGCCGCGGTGCGTGGTATAGATGGCGTCTTCAAGGCGCAAATTTGCGCAGGTTCCCACCGCCACGGCATCCTCTCCCTGCGACAGATGCAGAAAGCCAGGCATCTCACCGCCGGAGAATATCTTGGTGGTGTCATCCTCAAAGGTCCTGACCCGGATCATGCGTTTCAGCAGATCAATTTTTGTGTCCTTGCTAATTTTCATTGAACATCCTCCGAATACGTTTTAGTTTTGAACAAACAACTGCCCTGTGTACGTATGTGAAAACCGGAACATGCCGCTCCGGTTTTGCGTCCAATTTACTTGCGTACGTGAAAGGCTGCGCGCCTATCGCTTAACGCTGATTCAATAGATGTATCGCGGCCTGAACTGAAAGCCGCGATACATGCATGCCTGTCTTTTTACGGGCAGATAATTTCGGCCGTGCCCATGACACAGTCGCCGCCGTCTTTATTCTGAATCTTCATATCGCAGACAAGAATGTTCTTGCCGGCATCGGTCTTTTTCTCTTTCACTACGAGATTGCTCAGAATGGTAAAGCCGGGCTTTACCGGAGCGCGGAACTGCAGGTCGACCCTGGTGCCTGCGGCAGGCCACTGAAGGCCTTGAATATCGCAAACAGCCTGCAGCACGGGTTCGACATTGATAGTGCCGTGGGCGATGGTTGAGCCGCCGAACATGGTGTTTAATTTCATGCCTTCCACGTCAACGTGGAGGGGATTATAGTCGCCGCAGATGTCGGCATAGTCGTTAATCAGCTGCTGGGAAACGGCAAGGCTCTTTGAAGGGAGCGCGTCTCCTACGTTTACGCTGGCGAAATTTATTTTGCTCATGGTGTCCTCCATGTATCTGAAAAAAAGGTTTATTGCATCGTCTTCGGGAGCAGGAAGCTCATCTGAATATCGACAATCTTGTCGCCTGCCTGGTTGGTGGCGTTCATGTCAACAGAGAGAAACTTGCTGATGCGCACCTGGCCGTCTTTTTCCTTTTTGACTTCCTTTTTGTCAGCAATGGAGAGCTTGGTGGTGATGGTGTCGCCGATTTTAGCGGGGTTATGGAACAGAATTTTGTCGCCCGCGCGCACGGCGCCGTCAAGAAAAACCTTGCGGTCCCAGCAGATGCGCAGGCCGAAGATATAGATCATGCCGACCGGAACGGTCACATCGCCCTTGTTGCTGTCGCCCATGAGAGCCGCGAACTTGGCGACTTCTTCTGCCGTAATTTTATAGGTTCCGCCTCCGCAGTCAAAGCCCGCTTCCATTTCGGCGAACTTCAAATCGGGCAGCATCTGTGCGGGACCAAATCCGCTCACTAGGCTTGTATTGAACTTATGTTCCATGGAATGCCTCCCTCATACTCAACAATTTTATTGTAGTTAGACCATCCGCCTTTTAGTCTGCATGCAGCATCTGTGCGGAATCTGGCGGGTGAAGCTGCATGCCTTCGGCAGCATAAAAGGCTGTGCGGGATCAACCAAAAACCGGTCTCCCGCATGAAGCGGGAGACCGGTTTGCTATATTAATAGGACTTGTTCTGTCCCAGCATGACCTGGCCGATATAGTTTCTCGACATCTCGTTGGTGATCGGTGCAAACACCAGCTGGCGAATATCTCTATAGTAGCGCTGAATATGATATTCCATGGTGAAGCCGTAGCCGGCAAGAATCCTCATGGCGCGGTCGGTGCAGCGGAAGGCCGCATCGGAGGTGTACATCTTTGCCATGCTGGCGATAACGCCGACGGACGGGTCCTTGGGAGCGTTTGCCTGGAGCCAGGCAGCCTTATAGGTAATAAGGCGCGAGAGCTCGATTTCGGTTGCCATATCGGCAAGCTGATGCTGAATTGCCTGATACTGGCCGATGGGTTTGCCGAAAGCCTCGCGCTCGCGGGCATACTGGTTGGCCTCTTCGAGGCAGCCCTGCGCAAGACCCACGCAGATGGCAGCGCATACGATGCGCTCATTGTTCAGCGTTGCCAGCAGGTTATACCAGCCTGCTCCTCGCTCACCGAGCATCTTGTCCTTGGTGATCTTGACATCTTCAAAGGAAACCTCAAAGGATGCAAGGATGTGGCTGCCGAGCTTCTTGATCTTGTTGTAGGTGATGCCCTCTGAAAAACGCTGTTTCAGCAGGGGGCCGTCCGTCTCATGCTTGCCGATATTGTCGCGGTCGAGCAGAAAGATCGTGAGGCCTTTTGCAGGCTTGCCGGGTACATCATCGGTGCGTGCGATAAATACGTCCGTGTTTGCGACATGCAGACCGGTCGTAAAAATCTTGCTGCCGTTTGCGACAAATGATCCGTCGGGCTGCTCAACGCAGCGTGACTTCAAAGCTCCGAGGATGTCCGTACCGCCGCCCGGCTCAGTCAGGGAAAGGGCGAAGTTCCAGTCCCCTGCGATAAGCTTCGGAAGATAAAACTCTTTCTGCGCCGGCGTTCCATAGTGCAGAATCGACATGCCTCCGAAACAGACGCCCGTCAGATAAGCAAGGCCCATGGCGGAAAAACTATTTGAAATTTCTTCGGTGATAAGGACTTCATCAATGATGTTTCCGCCGGTTCCGCCGAATTCCTCAGGGAAACAGGCGCCCAGAATACCTTCATCGCCCAGCTTTTTCCAGACATCAACGGGAAAATGGTTTTCCTCATCCCATTCTCCGATCTTGTCCTTGGGGCATTCTTTTTCCTTAAACTTCTTCAGCATGTCGAGCATCATTTTTCGCTCTTCGCTGAGCCCAAATTCTGTCGGGATCATTAAATCTGCCATAGGATCTCCTTTCATACACTGTTACAGGTTGATTAAAGAATTTATACCCAGCTCAATATAGAGCTGGCACAAGACGTGCCAAAATAATAAATAAAAAAACAATATATTTAAAAGCAATTTCAGGGCCTTACAAAACCCTTTTTACCGCCCTTGCAAGCAGTTTCACCTGCACTGTCAAATCTGACAAAACATACATCATACAAGACTGGGCCATGACAGATTGTCAAAACAAAAAATACTTTTTACCAAATAATGCCTTGATATAAAATTTGTTTTATATCGCCCATACTATGCTTTGTCAAGGAATTTAACCAAGGAAAAAGGCAGGGAAGCTGTTTGGGTTCAAAAAGAAAAAAACAAGTAAAAACAAATGATTCCAAAGCAGGGCAAGCACACTGGCTAGCCTTTATCGACCATTCCCCGGAGCCAGCCCATATAGTTGGCGGAACCATCGGCAATGGGAACGAAAACAAGCTGCGGAACTTGATAGCTGTGCATCCTTTGTACGGCCTCCACAAGCCGGGGAAAAACAGATCTTGTTGTTTTTGCCATAAAAAATATTTCCTCTTCGCGGCAAATTTTATCTTCCCACCAGTAAATTGATTGAATGGGGGCAATGATCTGAGCGCAGGCGGCCAGCCGCTCTTCAACAAGAAAGTTTGCGATTTTCTCCGCCTCATCCCGCGAGGCGGCAGTCATGAGCACAACGCCGCAGTCGGTCATGTACGCTCACTTTCTACTTGGACGTGATAAAGGCAGAAATTCCTTCTTTTTTCTCAAGCTCTGCGGCCATTTTCTGCGCATCTTCCAGACTTCTGTATTTGCCGATACGCACCCGGTAAACCACGCCTTTGTCGGGAACCGTAATTTGCACTATGTAGGATGCATAGCCCTTGGCGGCAAGGGAGCTTGAGAATGCCGCTGCAACCTCGTTATTTTGGAACGATCCGAGCTGCAGCGTATAGATAAGGTTCTCTGACAATGCGCTGTCCCGGTCAGACTGCCGCGCTGCGGCGGCAACCGCAGCTTTTATTTCAGCTACACGCTGGGCGGCAGACGGCGCAGAGGTCGGCGCCCCAGGCTGTTTTGCACCGCCGGCTGCTGCGGCTGCCGGGGGCATCGCTGCTCCAGGCTTTTTTTCCGCTTCAGGCTGAGGCATTACATCCGGCTTTTTATTCAATAGCGTTTCGAAAAAGCTCATGTACAGGGAGGAAGATGTGTCATTCTGCGGGCTGCCGGCAAGCGGCATGCCGTGATCGGCATAAGGCCGCAGCTTCGGGTCTGCCGGTGGAGCTGTTTTTTTAGATGCAAACACATCTACAAGATACCCTGCGGCAAAAAAAAGCCCTATGGTTATGGCAACCCCGATGGCGATCTTTATGGCCTGAGTAATGCAGCTGAAAATAAAACGGACTATGCCCATGTTACCCGATTGCGAACAATAAAATTTTTTTGTCGTTTCTGACTTCCGACTTGCGGCTACTGACTCCTGACTTCTGGATTCCGTCTTTCCTACCGCCTAGAGCCTAAAAGCCTACGGCCTTTATCTTTTTATAATTTCTCCGGCTTCTGGCTTCCAACAACTCACATCTTCTCCGGCGCTGTCACGCCAAGCAGCGCAAGGCCGTTTTGCAGCACGGTTTTTATTCCGCTCATGAGATTGAGCCGCGCAGCGGTGAGCTCCTGATTGTCGGTCACGACCCGGTGCCTGGCATAATAGCTATGGAATTGCCCCACCAGCTCCATGAGATAGACCGCCACCCGATGCGGCTCTGCAGCAAGTGCGCTTCCGGCGACAAGCTCCGGAAACTGCGAAAGCTTTTTTATGATCTCGCGCTCCTGGTCCTCGATAAGCAGTGCGGCATTGATATCGGCAAATTGTGCCGGCAGAACGCCTTTTTCACCTGCCTTGGCTATAATGCTGCAAATGCGGGCATGGGCATACTGTACATAATAGACCGGGTTTTCATCGCTTTGTTTCTTGGCTACCTCCAGATCAAAATCAAGCTGAGCATCCGAGCGGCGCGTGAGAAACATGAACCTGGCGGCATCGCTGCCCACCTCTTCGATCACTTCCCGCAAGGTGACAAACTCGCCGCTTCTGGTCGACATGGCTACCGGCTGGCCATAGCGCAGGAGATTGACCATTTGCACGAGAATGACGCTCAAAGCCTCCTGCGGCAGGCCCATGGCTTTGAGAATCGCTGCCAGGCGGGGCACATAGCCATGATGATCAGCGCCCCAGATATCGATCACCCGCTGAAACCCGCGCTTGAATTTATTTTTATGATAAGCGATATCGGAGGCAAAATAGGTCGTTCGGCCGTCGGCCCGCACCATGACGCGGTCTTTTTCATCGCCGAAATCCGTGGCCTTGAACCACAGAGCGCCTTCGGATTCATAGGCAAGCCCCTTCGCCTTCATCTGCTCAAGGGTGTTCGGCACATCGCCGGAGTCAAAGAGTGTTTTTTCGGAAAACCAGGAGTCGAACTTCACGCCAAACAGCTCCAGATCATCCTCAATGCCCTGCAGAATGGCAGATGCTGCAAACTGCGTGCACAGCCCGATGGCCTCATTTTCGGGCATCTGCAAAACCTTGTCAGCCTGCCGCAGAATCAGGTCGCGGGCTATGTCAAAAAGGTACTCGCCCTTATACAGGCCCTCTTCAGGGAATGCGACCTCTTTTTTTAAAAGCTGCTGATAGCGCAGATACAGGGAGCGGCCCAGATTCTGCATCTGATTGCCGATATCATTTATATAATACTCGCGAACCACGTCGAAGCCGGCAAATGCCATGACCCGGGCAAGGGCATCTCCCAGAGCCGCGCCCCTGCCGTGGCCGATATGCAGGGGCCCCGTGGGATTCGCGCTGACAAATTCCACCATAACCTTTTGGCCGCAGCCGGCATCGCAGGAGCCAAAGCGCGTGCCCTTTGCTTCGATCTCCCCCAAAACCGAATGCCAGGCATCCTGCTTAAGATAGAAGTTAATAAAGCCGGGCCCGGCAATTTCAAGCTTCTCGATCACGGGATCGCTGCCCTGAAGTTTTTCAACAAGCAACTGCGCGATCTGGCGGGGCTGCTTTTTCTCGCTTTTGGCAAGCATCATGGCAACATTAACCGCCAGATCACCATGCTCGCGGCTCCGGGGAGACTCAACGACAAAATCAGGCAGTTCTCCGCTAAACATGCCTTCTCTGCGGCATGCATCAAACACCTGTGCAATGATTGTTCTGATTCGTTCCTTCATGATCTTAATAAAATAAAAAATTAATACTATCTCTTATCAGAGCTCAAAATAATCCGTTATGTTTTATCCACTTCATGCTGTTTAGTCAAGTCAAATGCTTGCCGCAGCCTTCTGCAGAAAAGCCGATGAAGGCCGCATAGACTTCTCGTACAGGCGCCTCCGGGCCATGACAGAACGCTGTCGAGGGCTCGCGATCGTCTCTATATGCACAAAGGCTGCAAGCAGGCTTTTTTCAGTAAAAAAACGGTGAGGAAACAGGCCGTTCGAAAAACAAGAGACGTATACTGCCGTCATACGGCAAACAAACCCCTCCGGCAACGGCACCGCCACGCTGCCTCTGCACTCAGCCTGTCAATTGGTTGTGATGCATTTCAGCGGAAGGCGATACGCGACGCTTTTCTTTGCCTTGAAGTTGAACAGCATTCCTGCACGCAAAAGCCTGCAGGCCGTTGGCAGGGTTATGGCTGCTTCTCTGTATCCTGCTTCCTGTCTTTACTGCGGCCATGTAGTTTGGCAAGCTCGGCCTTGTGGCAGTCAGGGCACAGGCCGTGAGTAAAGTCGACATCCCAGTGATCCTTAAAATAACTTTCCAGGCGCAGCCAGGATTCCGTATCATCTCGCACTTTCTTGCACACGGAACAAATGGGGATCAACTGCCGGAGCTCTGCTATTTCACTTATGTCCTCCACAACCAGCAAAAAGAGGGGCTTCCCGCGATAAATAAAGGGCGCGGCGCTTATAAGCGCAAATATTTCAATCACAGCTCCGTCGCGCACAATCTCCAGCCGCGTGCGGCTCCGCACAACGCGGTTTCCCCGGGAGGCATCCCCAACGGCATTTCTGATAACGCAATCCCGGCAAAACTCCGCCCGGCCGCAGCCTTCCGGCACCTCGGTGGCATGCAGGCAGTGCAGCACCTGGCCGGCTCGTTTTCTCAGAACACTTATGCTTTTTGCTCTCAGCAGATTTTCTGCTGCGGCATTGCACTCATATATTTTCACATCGTCATCGACGACAAAGACCAGCGAAGGCAGAGCATCAAACACCGCCCGGTACATATCAAGACCCCGTATCTCGTCCATCATTATCCCTGTATTTCAAAATTAACGAATGCCGTCATAAAACTTATCGCTGCACTAAAGTTATGGCTTCGGCAGCGCAGGCAGTGCGGCACAGGCCGCAGCCATAACATTTTTCTCTGTCAATAACTGCCCGAAAACTGCCGGAAGCCTGCGTATAGCTTATCGCGTCAAACTGGCATTTTTCACGGCACAACCCGCACCCGGTGCAGGCCTTTTCATCAACCGCGGCGACACACTCGGCCCGGGCCATGGTATCGACTTTGATGCCGGAAAGCGTTTTCATGGCAATGCAATCATGCAGGGTGCAATTGCAGATGGCCCCGATAAAGGGCGTCATCATGGTCCAGATGGTATGGACCGCGCCCTTTTCCTCCAATTGCTCCATCTGCCGGATCGCGTCTTCCCGCGCAACGGTTTCAAGCCCTTCATCAGAGGCTTTCCCGAAATAGCTCATGTCGAGGTCTTTATACCAGGCATCAGGTGAAAAGCTCACGCCGTAGCAGCAGCGCGCTTCAGTGCGGCTGATCGTCCACCGGCAGGCGCAGGGCATGCGTACAATCGTGGCAGCCTTCATCACAAGCTCACGGATTTCCTCAATGGGCAGAACCTGGCCGTAATGCTCGCGCTTCGCCTGCTCTTCCATGCCTTTTTTGATGGCATCAGGCAGCCTGCCCCGCCGCTGAAAGAGCGTTTCGAGCCTGCCGAGCGTGGCAAAACCGTCCTTGATTGTCGTATCGAGAAATTGCTCAATATATTTGCGGCGCTGAATATCAGAGGCCAAATCCTGCGAATAATTTTTGGCATTCTTGTACCAGACCTTACCGTCGCCATGCTGTGAGCAGAATTCGCACATACAACATCCTTTCAAAAACCAGGAACAATCTTATCATGAGGCAACTACTTTAGTACCATAAAAAGCACTCTTTATAAAGAACACCTTTTCTCCTCTTAAAGTTCATTCACGGCATGCAACAATGCTGCGGACATGAACAAAGACCTCCCCGGCTCCCCTCGCACACCCGGGGATCACCATAGCAAAACAAATACCGCTCACTCGGCCGGGAGAAAAACCGCACTGTAAAGAAATACTTGAAAGGAAATCCTTCGGGCAGTATAGTTATATAATTTACTTGTGGCATTTCACGGCACACTATAAGTGACAAAAATCCATGAGCGATACAATCAGCATCCGCGGCGCTTGTCAGAACAATCTGAAAAACCTCGATCTTGACATTGAGCTGGGAAAAATTACGGTTGTGACGGGCGTATCGGGCTCGGGCAAATCAAGCCTGGCCTTCGACACGGTCTATGCCGAAGGCCAGCGCCGGTATATCGAAAGCTTTTCAGCCTATGCCCGCCAGTTCATGGACCGCATGGACAAGCCGGCCGTCGACTCCATCGAAGGTATTCTGCCGGCCATTGCCATAAACCAGACCAACACCATAAAGACCTCACGCTCGACGCTGGGGACGCTTACCGAAATCAACGACTATTTGAAGCTGCTTTTCCCCAGGCTTGCGCGCCTGTGCTGCCGGGGCTGCGGCCGGGTTGTTGAAAAAGACTCAGCAGAGTCCATCTGCCGGGCGCTTCTAGCAGACCATGAGGGTCTGGGCTGCACCATCACCTTCCCCTTTACGGTTCCTCCTGCATCGGTTGTTCCGCTGCAGGAGGTTGAGGCAGGTCTGCGAGCCCAGGGGTTTTACCGAATTTTTGATGCCGGTACGGCGCAGGAAATAACTGCTGAAGTGCTGGCGCATCATGCAGAAGGAACTGTCAATATCCTTGCAGACCGGGTGACGATTGCGCCTCGCAATAAAAAGCGCCTTGCCGATTCGCTTGAAACCACGTTGAAATTCGGCAAGGGGCAGACCTCTGTCTTTCTTGCGGGGTCTGAGGCTCTACCGCTGAAATTCAGCACCGGCCTGCACTGCCCCCACTGCGACATACACTACCGCATGCCGACCCCCGGCCTTTTTTCCTTCAACAGCCCTTTGGGCGCCTGCGACCTGTGCAGGGGATTCGGCCGCACAATCGAGGTTGATCTTGATGCGGTGGTGCCCGACACGTCTTTGTCCCTCAAGGACGATGCGATCAAGCCCTGGTCGACGCCGTCATACCGCGAGGCCTATCATGATCTTTTGCGCTTCTGCCGCAGACAGGGCATTCCCGCTGACCTGCCGTACCGCGAGCTTACCGACGATCAGCGCTCAGCCGTTGTCAATGGCAGCGGCGATTTCTACGGCATCATGGGCTTTTTCAAGTGGCTTGAAACGCGGACCTATAAAATGCACATACGGGTGCTGCTTTCAAAATACCGCGCCTACACCCTGTGCTCAGCCTGCGGCGGCACACGCTTCAAGGGCGAGACCCTCCTGTATAAAATCGACAATGCCTCCATTGCCGATATCTGCAGCATGCCCATCTCTGACTGCCTCCACTATTTCCGCGCGCTTCAGGCCCGCCCCAGTGCGGATACGACCGTCACGGTGCTGCTGCAGGAAATAGCCTCGCGCCTCTCCTATCTTGAGCGCGTGGGGCTGGGGTATCTCACCCTAGACCGCCAGTCGCGCACGCTTTCAGGCGGCGAAGTGGAACGGGCCAGCCTCACCACAGCCCTGGGCTCATGCCTTGTCAATACGCTCTATGTGCTGGATGAGCCCAGCATTGGACTCCACCCGCGCGACACGCGCATGCTGATCGAAATACTGAAGGGCCTCAGGGACATGGGCAATACGCTCATGATCGTGGAGCATGATCACGATATTATCTCCAACAGCGATACGGTCATCGACATGGGGCCGGCATCAGGAGAACGGGGCGGCAGTATCGTTTTTACAGGAACACCAGCCGGACTTCTGAAAAGCACGGCATCACTGACCGGTCAATATATGTCCGGCGCCCGTACCATCAAGCCTCCCCGGCTGCGGCGCAGCCCCTCACCCGACTGCCGCCTTCAGGTTCGCGGCGCGGCCGCACATAATCTCAAATCACTTGATATCACCATTCCCCTTGGCCTGCTTGTCTGCATCACCGGGGTTTCAGGCTCAGGCAAATCAACGCTTCTTGAAGACGTGCTGCATAAAACCCTGTCGCGGCGCGATAAAAAATCAGGCCTTTGCTACTTTGAGGGGAAAAACGCCCCCGAGACCGTGATTCTTATGGATCAGGGCCCCATCGGCAGAACCCCGCGCTCAAACCCGGTCACCTATATGAAGGCTTTTGAGGCCATACGGGCCCTGTTTGCCCAGACCGATGCCGCACGCGAGCGGGGCTATACGTCTTCGACCTTTTCTTTCAACAGCCAGGGCGGCCGGTGCCAGCAGTGCCAGGGCGACGGCTATGAAATGGTTGAAATGCAGTTTCTGGCCGATGTGTATGTGACCTGCCCGGCATGCCGCGGCAGGCGCTACAGCCCTGAGGTTCTCGAAGTCACCTGGCAGGGCAAAAACATCCACGATGTGCTGGAGATGACCGTTGCCGAAGGCTGCATTTTTTTCGCCGATACGCCTAAAATCACCTCCCCCCTGCGCATCCTCGACATGGTTGGTCTGGGGTATCTGCGCCTCGGGCAGCCGGCCAATACGCTCTCTGGGGGCGAGTCGCAGCGGCTGAAGCTGGCATCATTTATCAGGCAGGGCAGCCAGGGCCGCACGCTCTTTCTTTTTGACGAACCTACTACCGGCTTGCACTATGACGATATTGCTAAGCTCCTGCAGGCCTTTGACTACCTTGTGCGGCAGGGCCATTCCATTATCGTCGTTGAGCATAATCTCGATGTGATCAAATGCGCGGATCACCTGCTTGACCTCGGCCCGGAAGGCGGGCAGGCGGGCGGCAGCCTGGTGGCGCAGGGCACGCCTGATGACATCATGGCGGCAGAGGGTTCCTACACGGGCCGCTTTTTAAAAGAATACACCCTCCCTGCAGCCGCCGCTCAGCGCAGCAGTAAAAAACAGGCTCCGCAGAACGGCGCGAACTGCATTTCCATCGAAGGAGCGCGCGAACACAATCTCAAAAACCTGTCCCTCAAACTGCCGCTGGGGCAGATGGTCGTCATCACGGGCCTTTCGGGCTCAGGCAAATCAACCCTGGCATTTGACATTCTGTTTGCCGAGGGACAGCGCCGCTTTCTTGAAACACTGTCGCCCTATGCGCGCCAGTATATCACCCAGGTCGCGCGGCCCGATGTGGACGCCATCAGGGGGCTGCCCCCCACCGTTGCCATCGAACAGATGCTCTCGCGCGGCGGCCGCAACTCCACCGTCGCCACCGCCACGGAAATCTATCACTATCTGCGGCTTCTTTTTGCCAAGGCAGGCCAGCAGCACTGCCCGGGCTGCGGCAGGCCCCTTGCCGCGCAAAACCCGCAGGACATCTGCCGCGATATTGCCCGCAGCTTCGGCAGCCGCCAGGTGCTGCTGCTTGCCCCGCAGGTGCGCGGCCGCAAGGGCTTCCATAAAGACGTCATACAGCGGGCGCGCCTTGAAGGCTGCAGCCGCATCCGCATTGACGGCGCAATTGTTGAGGTGGGCAACATTTTCGCTGTCAAGCGCTATCACGAGCACAAGATCGATTTCATCACTGCTGAATGTGCGCCCGCAGCTGTCAGCGCCCCGCGCCTGCAGGATATGGTCAACCGCGCTCTCGGGCTGGGTAGAGGGGAAATGATGGTGCTGTCGCCGCAGGGCGATGAAAAATTCTACAGCATCAAAGCATCGTGCCCGGAATGCCGCATCAGCATGGAAGAGCCCGACCCCCGCCTGTTCTCGTTCAATAGCCCCTCCGGCGCCTGCCCCCGCTGCGAAGGCCTTGGCTCGGTTGCCGCGCTGTCGGCCGAGCTGATGATCGCCGACCGCAACAAGTCGATTCATGACGGGGCCATACCTGCTCTTATCGCACAGCAGGTGCCCCAGGGGCTCAAAAAACGCATCATCGGCCGCATTGAGCGCAGCCTCGGCATAGCGCCGGATGAGCCGCTTGCCCGTCTGACGCCTGCAAAACACAAGGCGCTGCTGCATGGCTCAAAATCCTTCCCCGGCCTTGCAGCGCTCTTTGAATCACCCCAGGCAGATGACGAATCGCAGCTGCAGGAGTATCTGGCCCAGTTCCATATTGAGTCGCGCTGCCCCGACTGCAATGGCACGCGCCTGAACCAGGCCGCCCGCTCCGTGCTCATCAGGGACAAATCGATTGCCGAGCTTGCTTCCATGACAGCCCCGGCCCTGCTGGCATTTCTGAAAACACTTTCTTTTTCGGGAAAGCACCGGGCGATAGCCCGGCCCATACTGCAGGAGCTCATCCCGAAGCTTCAGCTGCTGGAGAAGGCAGGGCTCTCCTATCTCAGCCTTGACCGCAGCGCCGACACGCTCTCGGGCGGTGAAGCCCAGCGCATGCGTTTGGCGGCGCAAGTGGCGTCAAACCTGCGGGGCGTTGCCTATGTGCTGGACGAACCCACCATCGGCCTGCACCCCCATGACGGCAAAAAACTCATCGGCATCATTCGTGAGCTGCAGCAAAAGGGCAACAGCGTCATCATCGTTGAACATGATGAAGAAACGATACGCAGCGCCGACTATATTGTCGATCTCGGGCCCGGCGGCGGCATGCATGGCGGCACGGTGGTGGCTGCGGGAACACTGGCAGAAATACTGAAAAACCCGGCATCAATCACCGGAGCCTGGCTTTCTGAAACATCCCGGCGAGCCGACGCCCGCTCCTCACGGCCGCTTGCGGGCTGCAGCCATATCACCCTGGT
>JAFGCP010000343.1 GCA_016932595.1 Deltaproteobacteria bacterium | reverse complement strand
GGTAAACAGGCAGGCCGTGCATGAAGAACCTTCGCTCATAGTGTGTGGCCGCAGATTCAGGGTCGAGGCCGGCGGGATCTATGGTGCGGCAGTACAGCTCTTCAAGACCCGCACAGCCCCTGCCGGTCTTGAGCATAATCTCAAAATATTGAACAAAATCCGTGGCAAGATGAATGCACCCGCCCGGAACCAGCCTGCTGCGGAGCAGGTCAAAAAAGTCCGGATTAACTATACGGCGCCGGCGATGTTTTGTTTTGGGCCAGGGATCGGGAAAATAAATATGAAATGCCTGCACCGACTCGGGCGGTACATAGCCCCAGAGAAAGTAGTCGGCCTCAGCCCGCAGCAGGCGCACATTGTCGACCCGCGCCTCTTCCACCCGCTCTTTCATGAAATGAAAAAATTTATAGGCCCGCTCAATGCCGAGATAGTTGACATGGGGGTTCTCCCGGGCGCTTGTGATGATAAATCGACCGCGGCCTGACCCTATTTCAACCTCTATGGGATTGCTGTTGCTGAACATGCCGCTGAAGCTCAGCCCGTCGTCAAACTGACGAATGCCTATTTCGACATCACGGGCAGCAGGGGCATCCTGCTGCGGCTCAGCACCAGGAGATATCATTTCTGCCGCCGCCTTTTACTTTGTACATGCGATCATCAGCCAGATGCAGAATCTGCTGATTCGTATCGCCGTCATCGGGATAGGTGGCGATGCCGAAGCTTGCCGTGAGGTGAATGGCAAGTCCATCCGCTGCAAGAAACACATTGCTGTTGAGCCTGCTCTGCAGCTCGCGGCAGAAGGCAAGGGCCTCCTGCTTCCCTGTATCGCGCATAATGACGACAAACTCATCACCGCCATAGCGGGCGCCGAAATAATTTTCCCCGAGCAGGCCGGAGAGAATACTGCCCATTTCGGCTAAAAGCCTGCTTCCGCACAGATGCCCGTGCGTATCATTGACCAGCTTGAAAAAATCAAGATCGAAAAAAATAAGCGAGCACCGGCGCCCAAGTTCCTGTGCGCGGGCTATCTCTTCCTGCAAAATAATATGCAGGTGGCGGGAATTATACAGCCCCGTGATGTCATCGGTAATGGTCAGCTTGCTCACCTGCTCAAAGTTGCGGGCATTTTCAAGGGCGATTGCGGCAAAGTCCGCAACCGTGACGAGCATTTCTATGTCGAAGTCGTGAATCGAGGCCACATCATTTTTATTCACAAACTCAATCACTCCGAGCACTTTATCGCGGATCTTCAGCGGTATGCAGATGATGGACTCGGTTGAAAACGGCGCGTCATCATCCGGCTTGCGGGTAAACCGGGGCTCTTTGTCAACGCTGGGAACCAGCAGAGGCCGACCGGTTTTGGCAACCCAGCCGGCAATGCCCTCCCCGATCTTCAGGCGCGTCTCTTTTATTTTTTCCACCTGGTTTGTTTCGCTGACGACAATCTCGAAGTACAGCTCCTGGCGCTCATGGTCCACCAGCAGCAGCGACCAGTTTTCCGGGCTGAACAGTTCAGCAACCTTGTAAAAAATCTGCTGCACGACCTCTTTCACGGTCAGTGATGAGGTGAGTGTTTTGCCGATTTCATGAATGATCGTTATGCGCCGCTTGATTTTCTCAAAACCGGCCAGTTGCGCCTGTGGCATGGTTCCCCCTTTTTAAATATATGACCGCTCCCCGAAGAGCAGCGTGCCCACCCGCACAAGGGTGGCGCCTTCCTCAATAGCCGCTTCAAAGTCGGCTGACATGCCCATGGAAAGCTCGGGCAGGCCGCCGCATCCGGGCAGCTGCCGCACCACATCATCCCGCAGCCTTCGCAATGCCCTGAAAAAGGGCCGGGACTGCTCAGGGTCATCTGATATCGGCGGCATGGTCATAAGCCCCCGCACAAGCAGATTTTGAAGGCCAGCGGCCGCGGCGATAAGCGCAGCAGCATCCCCCGGCTCGCAGCCGCTTTTGCTCTGCTCGCCTGAAACATTCACCTGCACCAAAACCGGCAGCACCCGGCCTCTTTTCCCGGCCTCGCGATCAAGGGCATGGGCCAGCGGCAAACTGTCAAGGCTGTGGACCATATCAAAAAGCGCGGCTGCATATTTTGCCTTATTTGTCTGCAGGTGACCGATATAATGCCATGAAATATCGCTATTGTCTATAATGGGAATTTTTTCCCGCGCCTCCTGAATATAATTCTCACCAAGCAGGGCAACTCCGCAGGCCAGGGCCTGCCTGATACGCTCAGGCTCCACGGTCTTGGAAACCGCAACGAGGCGCACGCCTGCAGGGTCGCGGCCGCAGCGTTCACAGGCCCGCAGCATGCGCTCCCGAATGCCTGCAAGCCGCTCTGCCATATCCGGCAATGGCTGTGTCATTGCACGTCTCCCTCAGCTGCGGCCGGCGCCTCATCAGGCAGGAAACGGCCGGGTTCAAAATCGAGCCTGTTGACAAGAAACAGATCGGCAAGGCTCAGCACGCCCGCAACGATCATGGCGGTGCGGGGCCCCAACCCCTGCATAATGGCCCCGCTGGCAAGCGCTCCGGCAAAGGTGCCGAGCACCGCTACCTGCGCAATGAAGCCCGAACCGCCGCCCACGCGGGAGCGGCTGAACATATTTGATGTCATCACATAGGAAAACACCATAAAAGAGGCGTCTCCCAGTTCATGAATAATGCGAAACAGCCAGGCCTGAGCCTGGGTCTGTGAGAAAGCCAGCAAAATGTGCCCGCCCGCAGACAAGCCCAGGCCAGCTATGATGAGGCGTCGCAGCGATGCCGTGCCCCGGTCAAGCAGCCTGCCGTAGATGAGGCAGGAAAGGGCCAGCGCGATCACGGTCAGGCCGATAAAAACGCCGATGCCGGCCTGGGAAAAGCCGAGCGACTCTTTCAAAAACAGCACATATACGGTCTTTTCCGCTCCCCAGTGATAGGTATACAGAAATGTCACCAAAGCAAACATAACAACATCGCGCCGGAATATCTCTTTTCTGTACACCGCGGGCTCAAAAATCTGCGCAAGGGTGCCCGGCAGCAGCAGCCCCAGCGGCACGATTAAAAAAAACAAAACACCGCAGACGCGGAATACCGCAGGAAAACTCAGCCATCCCAGCAGCAGCCCCCCGAGCAGCGCGCCTGCCGCGATGCCCATATGCTCGGCAAAAGCCATGCTGGAAAACCGCCTGCCCTTGCGCTGAGAGCGGGCGGTTTTGAAAAAAAGCGACCGGATGGATATCTGCCCCAGATTGTACCACATGCCGTAGCACATGATCAAAAGCAGCAGCGCGGCAAAAGATGTACTGAACGACAGGGCAAAATAGGTGAAGCCCAGTGCGCCAAATGAGCTTGCCACAAGCATGCGCGAAGGGAACATATCATTGGAAACGCCCATGGGCAGCGTGGTCAGCAGCGTCATAAGCGAATCAATACCCATGAGCAGCCCTATCTGCCAGCCCGAAAAACCCAGATCTTTCAGATACACCGGAAAGAAAAACAGCGTCGTAAAAATGATCAGCCGCACGATAAAAAAGAGATAGCCCGTGAGCATGAGCTTACCCTTTTCCGTCTGTGCTGCTAAGGTCTGTGCGTGTTGAGCGTCCGCCATCTGTTTATACCTGCCTGTTTCCGAGCCATGTTTAGCAATTGCGTTGAAAAACCCGTCTTTTATAACGTGTCCCACCAGCCTTGACAATAAAAAACCGGCGGCATAGCAAGCCCAAATTGCCGCAGCACATCTGTTCCCTAACGTACACGTTGTAATTTAGTAATCATCTAAAATTATAAATATAAATGAATTGCACAATAATCTGTTGCAGGCTATGATTTCGGCGTTATCCGGTTTGAGATATTTGCTGCAAGGCTAAAGAGGTATTAAAAGGCCCTGATCGTTTAATCAAACAATCAAAACGATGAAACTAAAAGAAGCGCAGGCCAGAATCAAGATCAACAAACTGCTGGAAGAATCCGGCTGGAGTTTTTTTGATGATGACAAGGGGAAGGCAAATATTGTTCTTGAACCCAACGTAAAGCTTACAAAATTACACGTTGATGCTCTCGGCGAAAATTTTGAAACAATAAAAAGCGGTTTATCGACTTCCTGCTGCTCGACGAAAAAGGCTTTCCCCTGATCGTGCTTGAAGCTAAATCAGAGAACAAAAACCCGCTTGTCGGCAAAGAGCAGGCCCGCGACTATGCGATAAAGGCTGCCACCGGCGAGGTGGATGTGCCGAAACCGGGTTTCGCTGTTCATTAAGCGACTGCAGCATGCATTTTGACGCGTTTTTTGTCATCAGTCTGATAGCGTTCATATAGTGAAGGCAAGCACACCGGCTGGTATTTGGTTGCGATTACGGGAGTTCCATGAATAAATCAACATCTGGCTTGCCAACTTCTGAAACAATTAACAAAAAAATTAAAGTAACATTGTTTTTGCACGATAACAGTTATTGTGTTATTGTGCAAAAACAATGTTAATAATCTGATAAAACTATGGAAAATTTAATAATAGCTTTTGAGCGATACCTTAAAGAAATATTGGGCTTAAGGGTTTTTCCTGCAAAATGGAAAGACATAGACCGCCTACCTTTTTTCTTAAGTGACTTCTATGATTTTTTTCAGGCCGATTTACTGAATACTCCTTGCATACTGATGATAGATCATGGCCAGACAGAGCTGACGCCCGCCAATGTGAGGAAGCATATGACTTTGGTTCAAGAAAAATGGGGAGGTGAGGCAATCTATATCTGCAAGGTGGTAGCTACCTATAATCGTAAAAGACTTATAGAACAGAAAGTGCCGTTTGTCGTTCCTGGCAACCAAATGTATTTGCCAATGCTTGGAATAGATCTGCGAGAATATTTTAAAAAAATGCGCACAAAAGGCATAAACCTCAGCCCTGCTACCCAAGTTGTAATATTACACGAGATGCTTCGCGGCAAAGAGAACGCGCATACACCTTCGGGTTTTGCAAACCTTCTCGGGTATACCGTCATGACTATGACGCGTGCTTTTAATGAACTTGAGTTGGCCGGATTGGTTGAAGTGGGCACGGGCAAGGAGCGAATATTGCGCTTTACTGAAAACGGTAAAAAACTATGGGACACGGCACAAGAATTTTTGAGAAGCCCCGTTAAAAAAAAGGTATGGATTAAAAAACCTCTCCACGACTGGCGTGGTATACAGGCCGGGCTTACAGCTCTTTCTTACTATTCTATGCTGTCAGCCCCTCAAATGCCGGTATATGCAATAAGCCTGGAAGATTGGAAAGTCCTGAAGCAGCATGATGATGTAATTGAGCTGCCTGCGGCTGAACCAGGAGCATATGAGGTGGAAATCTGGCGATATACTCCGCGTCTATTTGAAAAAAATAATGTGGTTGATCGTTTGTCTTTATATCTGAGTTTGCGGAAGAACACCGATGAACGAGTGGAAGCAGCACTGGAAACAATGCTGGAAGATATGGCATGGTAAGAGGGCTTGATCTCTTTAAAGACTATTTTAAGAATTTTACAAATCAGTATGTGCTGATTGGCGGTGCGGCTTGTACCGTTGTTCTGGAAGAAGCGGGTCTTGATTTCCGTGCCACAAAAGACCTGGATATTGTTTTATGCGTCGAAGCCCTTAATTCAGGTTTTGTGGAGCACTTTTGGGGTTTCATAAAAAAGGGCGGATATAAAAATCAAAAAAAGAGTACCGGAAAGAGGCTCTTTTACCGGTTTGATGATCCTGAAGATGCATCTTATCCGATGATGCTTGAACTTTTTTCACGGATGCCAGATACACTATCCCTCAGTGCTGGTAGCCATCTGACTCCGATTTCGGTGGATGAACAAGTGGCGAGCTTATCGGCCATATTGCTGGATGATGACTACTATCGCTTCATGCATGAAGGCAAGCAGGAAATTGACGGATTATCTGTTGTTTCCCCGCAGTATTTGATACCGCTGAAGGCCAGAGCCTGGCTTGACCTAACGGGTAGGCGCGACGCGGGTGAGCACATAGATGACAAAGATATTCGCAAGCACAAAAATGATGTTTTTAAACTTTTTCGGATTATCACACCGGCGGATTCTGTTGTTTTGCCGGGAACAATAGGGCATGATTTGGGGAGGTTTCTTGATGCAATGGCTGAAGATACATCTCTTAATTTGCCAGCCTTAAAATTGCGAAGTACGACTTTGGAAGATGTTCTTGTCGCTCTCAGGAAGATATATGGGATTAATAGTTAAAGATACAACTGCGGGTCGTCCATAAATAAATCACTATCCACCCTGAGCAATAGCCTTGCCCTGCTGCACCGGGTTTATTCCAGCACTGCCGAGCGCAGGAGGTCATAGGCTGTCATGAGCGACAGGGCCATTGTGTCGGGGCTTTCGATGCGGTAGAGGGTGCCACCGGCGCAGGAGGTAATGCGGCGCGCCATATCATCGGCATAGTCGCGCCAGAGATGCCGCTGCTCCATGAACTGGTAAAAGCTGAAAAGAATATTTTCCTGCCGCAGCAGGCGCGCCTGCTGCAAAGCCCGGTCGATATACTCCTGATTATTTTCCATGAACCGGTAAAATCCTGCCTGATCGCCGCGAGCCGGCAGACCGTCGCCCATGAGTATCACCACGGGAACGCGGTCGGCATCTTTTCGCAAAATGTCGCGACAGCGGGCAAGGCAGCCGCCGATATCCTTGCCTGCGCCATTGACTGCGCGCAAACGCCCCACATCGGCAAAGGGAACAACTCGGGCGGACTCATGATAGGCGACAAAGCGCACACGGTCAGACGGATGGAAACGGCGGAGATAGTAGGCAAAGGCCATGCATGCCCTTCTGACGCCCTGTATGCGTTTGCCGAACTGAACAGCGCCGGACACGTCAAGGCACAGAACCACAGAGCAACCCACCCTGGCGCGCGTTGCATATTCCGCAAGATCATCCTCATCAAGCAGCGGCGCATACGGGCTCAAGGCGCGCCGCCGCAGGCTTCGGCGCAGCGTGTGCAGCACGGCGATGCGGGAGCTCAGGCGGCGGGCCGGCTGCACGCGGTCGGGCAGCACGGTCTGCACGCCCCTGCTGCCGCTTGCATGGGTGCCGCGGCGCAGGGGTCGCCGCCGGGGCATAAGCCGCTCCAGGGCAAGGTAGGCCTTTTTTGCCAGCAGCCATGCAGCGGCGTCGCGGTTCACAAGATATGTATCTTCAAACAACGGGCTCACCAGGGGCAGCTGCAGCAGCTGATCCACTGCCGCTGCAAGATCCTGAGGATGAAGGGGCTCGGCATGCCGGGCCGCCTTGCGCTCGCTGCGGTGATGGCCGGCAAGAATCTGTTTGACTGCTCCAAGAAGCGGGCTCAGCTGTTCACGGGGCTCCGCGGCTTCTTCCTGCCGCAGATCACCGGAGCCGTCTTCCTGATGGTCGATGCCGTTGAAAAGCTCTTCATCTGGTGGCTGTGCTGTGCTGCGGGGAAAAGTATCTCCGGGCTCAAAGACTCCGTCGCGGGCCTCCGGAACAAAACCGCCGGGGCTGCCATCCTGCCTGCTGCCGCCGGGTATGCCGTCATGCCCGGCAGCAATTTCATCATTCTCTTGACCGCCGCTGCCGGTTTCCTGCCCCGGCCCGCTGCCTTCCAAGCCTAGTTCCTGCTCCAGCCGGGAGACAAAGCTTTGTAGCTCGTGCAATGTTGCGACCTGCTCTGCCTCAGCGCCAAGAGCTCTTGCAGCACCTGCTGACGCAGCAAGACGGCGGGCAGCATCGGCAAAGGCGGAGCTGCTGCCGGAGGC
>JAFGCP010000342.1 GCA_016932595.1 Deltaproteobacteria bacterium | reverse complement strand
GACCCGTTTTTTACCACCAAAGAAAGCGGCAGGGGCACGGGCATGGGCCTTGCCATGGTGTACGGCATCGTCAAATCCTACGCCGGGGCCATCACCGTGGCCAGCGATGTGGGCAGGGGCAGCTCCTTTGTGGTTTACCTCCCCCGCATTCAGGGGGCTGATGCACTGGAAAGCCTCCCTGAGCCCGAAGCGCCTACGGGCACGGAGCGCATTTTGTTTGTTGATGATGAGGAGCTGATCGTAGAGGCCGGCCGGGCGATGCTCCAGACACTGGGGTATGATGTGGTTACAGCGAATGAGCCGCACAGCGCCCTTGAAATTTTTCGAGAGCGGCCCGGGAATTTCGACCTTGTAATCACCGACTATACCATGCCCGGTATGAACGGCTTTGATCTTGCCAGGGAAATCATGCGCATGCGGCCGGGTATTCCCGTGATGCTGTGCACCGGCTTCAGCGAAAATATGTCGCCGGAGAAAGCCCAGGCTGCGGGCATCAGGGCTTTTGTCATGAAGCCGCTCAGCCGCCTCGAATTCGCTCAGGCCATCAGAAAGGCGCTTGAAGCGGGTTCGGCATGAATCCTGCTCATTCTGTTTCAGGGACGCCCAGTTAAGTCTTCCTTGAAGCTGCCTGTGCGCATGTTTAACGTGAATGTACAATATGAAAAAGATACTCCTGAGAGCTGCCGTTCTGCTGCTTATTATCATTGCCGGTATCTATTTTTCTTTTCATGATACTCTGCACGCCTGCTTTACCGATCAGGAAAAGGCGATTCGGCTCATTAATTCCTTTGGCCCTTTTTCCATTCTTTTTTTTATAGCACTTCAGATTGTGCAGGTAGTCATTCCGCCGATTCCCGGCGATGCAACCGGATTTATAGGCGGCTATCTCTACGGACCCGTATGGGGAACGGTCTGGTCAAGCACCGGCCTCACTTTCGGTTCATGGCTTGCCTTTATGCTGGCTCGCTTCTTCGGCCTTCCTTTTGTAGAAACAGCCGTCAGCCGGGAGCACATAAAAAAGTATGATTATTTCATGGAGCACCAGGGAGCAGTTGTCTCATGTATCCTGTTTTTGCTGCCGGGGTTCCCCAAGGACGCCCTGTGCTATATCATGGGCCTGAGCCATATGAAAATCAGCCATTTTATGGGGATTTCAACGGCGGGGAGGCTTCTGGGCACTATTCTGCTGTCTGTTGCCGGCAACTCAGCCCGCAATCATGAGAATGGTGCTCTGTTTATTGTGCTGGGGATAAGCGCGGCGATCGTGTCGCTGGTTTTATTGTACCGTGAAAAGTTTCTTGCCCTGCTGAGGCAAAAAAAGAAACGGCATGTTTCTTTTCAGGAATAGTGTATTGGAATGTATATTTGTACTCGCTGTTTGGTGCGACAGAGGGAGAACACAGAGATGAGCGCTATTGACAGCCGGAAGGTGGTTGCGGCAGTGGCAGGTCCCATGGCGGGATACCGGGCCGCGATGAAGGGCGATCTTGAGGATTGGATCCCGCTGGAGCATGCAGCACAGATGCTGCTTGACGGCACTGTATTTGACGAGGCCGATTTTCCAGCCGACTTCAGACCCATTATCGGCATGATGCGCCTCATACTTGAGAAAACGGCATCAGGCGGCTGGAACTGGTCCGACCCTGACGTGCAGAGGGCTTTTGCCGAAGCGGCTTCGGGAACTGTCTACCGGCTGTATGCTGAAGTGCTGGTGGCCATGGTTGTGGAAATTTTGAAGGCCGCTCCCCTGCTCACGGTTGTGGAGGTGGGGTCCGGCTCCGGGTTTGTGACCGGCAGGCTCTGCCGCGCCCTGCGTGACAATGACCTCGGCCATGTGCGCCTGATCGCCACCGACATGATGCCTGCAATTGAGAGGCTCGGACATGAGCTTCGCAGCCAATACCCCGAACTTTTTATCGAGCACTGCTGCTGGAATATTCAGCATGAGGCCCCGCCGGAGCTGCGCACAAGCCTTCTCGAATCCGTGCTGGTTTTTGAGCGGTTTTCGCTGCCCTATGCCGGATACTGTTCTATCGTCAACCTGGCCTCCATTGCCGATGCGCTGCTTTTGGTTGATGACCTGAGCCTGACCGGGCAGAAAGCCTCATTTGACCATATCTACAGCAGAATAGGGACGCAGTTTCTCGTGCTTGAAGAAGCCTATCGGCATCTTTCAAATTACTTTTCCAGTATCCACACCTGCGATGCCGAGGTGGTGCAGGCAATCCACTCCCCTGTTTCGACCTTTACCCTCGCGGTTAAGTAAGAGGCGCCTGTTCTGCATGAGCGCAGCGGGCAGGGGTTGATCATGAATCATATAAAAAGCCTGCGCGTATGACAGCGCAGGCTTTTTATTCCGTCAGAGTGGTGAACAGCTCTATTCCGCGAGTTTAAACGTACCGTTTTTTACCGTGATCATGACCATGGAGTCAACCCCCAGGCCGCAGTGGTCCTCGGGCGTCATGGTGTAGATGCCGCTTACGCCCACATAGCCTTTGGTGCTTTCAATGGCATCGCGCACTTTGGCCTTATCAGTTCCGGCCTTCTTCATGGCCTCGACAACCAGCATGAACGCATCCCAGGCATAGCCGCCGTGAGTGGTGACTTTGCCGATTTTTGCCACGTTTTCATACAGGTCGGTATACTCAAGCAGCAGCTTTTTCTGCGGATCGCTGTCGGGCAGCTGGCTTGCAACCATGAGCTTTGTCGCCGGCATCAAATTGCCCTCGGCGGCATCGCCGGCAAGCTCAAGATACTTCGGGTCGGGCAGGCCGTGGCACTGGATGAGCGGAATCTTGAAACCGAGCTGCTTGACATTTTTAGCGACGATGGATCCCGGAGGCCCGATGGTCCAGCAGATAACCGCCTGGGCGTCGGTGGCTTTTATTTTGGTGAGCTGCACAGTCATATCCACATCGCTCATCTCGAATTTTTCCTGGGTCACGATGGTCACGCCATACTTTTGAGCAAGGGCCTTGAGAGCCTCTTCGCCTTCCTGGCCGAACTTGTCGGTTGCGTTTATAACAGCGATTTTCTTGATGCCCTTTTTCTGCAGATACATATAAATGCACTCAACTGCGGTGACGCTTTTCTGGGGGGACTTGAACATCCACTTGCGCACGGGCACAACCACGGGGGTGCCGCCGATGCAGCCAACCGTGGGCACGCCCATTTTTTCAATATACTGGAGAATGGCCATGCCCGAATCGGTGCGGGTGGGGCCGATGATGGCATCGACCTGCTCGTTTTCCACCAGGCGCTTTGCCTCGATGACTGCCTTGCCGGGGTTGCTCTCAGTGTCGCCCATGACGAGCTGTATGGGCCTGCCGTTAATGCCGCCGGCCTTGTTGAGGCGCTCGGCAAGCATTTCCGCCACCAGCTTCGAGGCCATGCCGATATGGCCTGCGGCGCCCTGCAGGTCAAACAGGCAGCCGATCTTTACCGGTGGCGTAGCCTCCTTTGCCTGAACAACGCCTGCGCAGAAGAACAGGCATACAGCAGCCGCAGCTAAGGTTGTAAAAAGTTTTTTCATACATCCTCCCTTCTTGTTAGTGGTTGAGTTGACGCGCTTTGCCTAAATACGCGTGTTGCACATCCTTGTTTTCCATGAGCTCAAAACAGGCGCCCTGGAGAATGATTTTGCCGGTTTCAAGCACATAACCCCGGTCGGCAATCGCAAGCGCCTTTTTTGCATTCTGCTCGACAAGCAGTATGGTTGCCCCGCGCTGCCGCAGTTTTTCAATGCCCCCGAAAATCTCTTTTACCACAAGCGGGGCCAAACCCATAGAGGGTTCATCAAGCAGAAGAATTTTCGGCGCTGCCATGAGGGCCCGGCCTATGGCCAGCATCTGCTGCTCACCGCCGCTTAAGGTGCCTCCGAGCTGCTTGTGGCGCCGGGAGAGCACCGGGAACAGATCAAACACCGAGTCCATATCCCGCTGCACATGCCGGTCGTGATTAAGTATGCGGTGATAGGCTCCGAGCAGCAGATTATCCCGCACGGACAGGCTTCCGAAAATCAGCCTGCCCTCGGGCACGAGCGCTATGCCTGATGCCACGATTTTTGACGATGGCCAGCTCTCGATATGCTCGCCCTGAAACATCATGGAGCCGTCCGCTACGGGGAGCATGCCCGCAACGGCTTTCAGCAGCGTGGTTTTTCCCGAGCCGTTGGCGCCGATGAGTACCACGATTTCCTCCGGCGCCACATGCAGGGAGATGTTTTTCAATGCATGGATAGTGCCATAGTAGGTATTGAGGTTTGTCAGGCGCAGCATGCTAGTCCTCATCCCCCAGATAGGCGCAGATGACCCGGGGGTCTTTTTGAATGGCCGCCGGCGGGCCGGAGGCGATTTTTATGCCCTGGTCCAGCACGACAATGGAATCAGCGATTTCCATAATGAGCTCCATATCATGCTCGATGATCATGACGGTAAGGCCCCGGTTCTTGAGTGCCAGAATCAGTGATGCCAGCTCGGTGGTTTCGCGGGCGTTGAGCCCGGCGGCAGGTTCATCCAGTAGAATCATTTCGGGATCGGAGGCAAGGGCCCGGGCTATGTCGACGAGGCGCTGCTGGCCGAAGGGAAGGCTACCGGCCTGATCGCCTGCCCGATCCGCAACGCCCAGAAGTTTAAGGGCCTCCAAGGCCTTTTTCGTAATCTGTTTTTCTTCCCTTCGCAGGCCCGGGGTTCGGAGCGCTGCCGAGAACAGCCCTGCGCCTGCCTTGCCATGGCAGCCGACCTTCACATTATCAAGTACGGTCATGGAGTCAAACAGGCTTACGGCTTGAAAGGTCCTGACCATGCCGCGCCGGGCTATAGCATGGGGGGGCAGCCCCAGAATCTCATTGCCGTCGAAAAAAATTTTCCCCCGGTCGGCCGGCAGCACGCCGCTCAGCAGGTTGAAGGTCGTGGTCTTGCCGGCGCCGTTGGGCCCGATGATGGCGCTTATTTCGTTACGGCGCACGTCAAATGATAGATTATTCACCGCAGTTATGCCGTCGAAGTTTTTATGCAATCCCTGAACCTGCAGATGCGCCATGGCCTACTTCTCCAGGTTTTTCGGAGGCTCAACCCGCCTCGGTTTATCAAGACCCAGCAGCTTTTTAAGCCGCTGTCGCGGCGAGGCGATCATGATCACGGCAAGGATAAGCCCGTAGAGCGCCATCTCGATATCCGTGGTGTTCACCCCGTGCAGAAGGCTGCCGAGCATGCGCAGCACTTCCGGGAGAATTGAAAGCCCGACAGCCCCCAGCAGCGCCCCCCACATGCTGCCCATGCCGCCGATCACAACCATGGTGAGAAGCTTTATGGACAGCACGAAGTGCGAAACGTCGTCGGGGTTGAGATAGTACATGGGCGAGCAGTGGGCATAGAGAAATCCGCCGAGGCCGGCATACATGCCGCTGAGCACGAATACCTGCAGTTTGCAGGAGAAGACATTGACGCCGAGCACGCTTGCCGATACTTCGCTTTTGTGAATTGCCATGAGGGCGCGGCCGATGCGCGAATCGATAATGTTGGAGCTCAGGGCAAAGATGAGAAATGCCACAGCCCAAATGAGATAAAACTGCGAGGCGTCGGAATCGAAGGTAAAGCCGCCGATGGCAAGCGGCGGAATATTAATAATGCCGGTGACGCCGCCGGTAATGCCGCCCGGATCGGCCTTGATGAGCGAATAGGTGATAAGGCCCACGCCGAGCGTTGCCATGGCAAGATAGTGCTCTTTCAGCTTGAGCGTTGGAAGGCCGATGACAAAAGCCGCAAAGCCCGCTACGGCAACTGCCGGCACCACACCCGCCAGGGGCTGCCATCCCAGTCGGGTGGAGAGTATGGCGGTGGTGTATGCGCCGATGGAGAAGAAGGCCGCATGACCCAGCGATATCTGGCCGGCATAGCCCATGAGCAGGTTCAAGCCAAGCGCCACGATTGCGTAGATGCCCGCAAGCGCCAGCATGGAAACATAGTAGGACTGCCTGCCGGTGAAAATCAGCGGCGCCGCAATAATAAGCACGGCAAAGACGGCGTATTTTATACGTTCGCTGCGTTTGGGTGTCACGGCTATTTTCGCCCCAGAATACCCTGCGGACGAATGAAGATCACCAGCAGGAAAATTGAAAATGCTATGGCATCGCGATAGCCCGAAAACAGGTAATTGCCGAAAGTCTCCAGCAGCCCCAGCAGCAGGCCTCCTATGACCGCGCCCGGGCTGCTCCCCATGCCCCCCAGAATGACGGCGCAGAAGCCCTTGAGCCCGAGCTCGGTGCCGCGATACCAGGCCATTTGCGTCGTCGGCGTAACCATGATGCCAGCCACAGCGCCGATAAGGGCGCTTAAACCGAACGAAAGAAGCGACATCCGCTCCACGTCGATGCCCACGATAGTGGCTGCTTCACGGTTGATTGCGCATGCCCGCATTGCCTTGCCGCGAATGGTATAATGAAAAAAGGCCCAAAGCGCCGCCATAATGCAGCCCGCCGCGCCGATGATCCACAGGCTCTGGCCGGGCAGAGAGGCATTGCCGATCGCCAGATGCCCGGGGCCGGGAAACTGTGGATAGGTGAAGCTGTCCTTGCTGAAGAAGGCCGTGCCCGCCTTCAGGGCGATGGAGACCCCGATAGTGATAATGATGAGGGTGACGATGGACTTGTGGCGCGCCGGTCTGATGGCGAGCCGTTCGATCAGCACCCCAACCACCATGACGGCCACCATCGATATGAGCATGCCAACGGGCAGAGGCAGGTGCAGCAGGCGCGTGCAGCCCACCATGAACATGCCCCCGAGCATGACGAACTCGCCCTGGGCGAAGTTGATGATGCCCGTGGTGTTGTAGATGATGGTGAACCCGAGGGCGATGAGGGCATAGATGCTGCCGATGGTCAGCCCGCTGAGCAGAAACTGCAGAAGTTGATCAGGAAACATAGTGAATGTCTCTCCGGGCATGCATTATGTATCTAACATGGGCAGGGCATGCATCTGCCGTCTCCGCTGCACAGCCATGCCGCTGGCATTGAATGAGTGCTGCTGCAGCCGCAGGCCTGCTAAAAATGCTACCATATCATCCGGATGTTTTTTTCGCAATGGGGAAACCTGATTTGATGACATTTGCATTGACACATACACGGGCCCGGCATATATTTTTTGCACTAAAGTAAACCACAGCAGAGCAGGGGGTGCGGCAGGCATTGTGAAAATAGGTCTTTTTGGCGGTACATTCAATCCCGTGCATCTGGGGCACCTGCGGGCGGCCGAGGAGATACGGGAGCAGCTCGGACTCGGGAAAATTATTTTTATTCCTGCACATTTGCCGCCGCATAAAAAAGATGCCGTCATAGCCGCCCGGCACCGCTTTGAGATGGCGCGCATTGCCGCTGCAGACAATCCGTTCTTCGAGGTATCCGACAGCGAACTGCAGCGGGAAGGCAACTCCTATTCCTTTGATACCATCCAACATTTCAGCCGCGTCTATGGCCCGTCCGCCGAGCTTTTTTTTATTATCGGCCTTGACGCATTTCGCGAAATTCATACCTGGAAGCGCTATCCGGAGCTTTTCAGCTCCTGCAATTTTGTCGTTATGAGCAGGCCCGGCCGGTATGCGCCCGAGCCCGAGAAAAACGCCCCCCCGGATTTCAGCTCACTTTTTTCTTTCAATCCCGACGGCCCCTGGTATGAACATCCCTCGGGTCGCCGCATTTATTTCTGCCGTATCCGCCTGCTTGACATATCATCCACGGGTGTCCGGCAGGCGCTGCACAACGGCAAATCGGTAAAATATCTTGTGCCCGATGCCGTTGCAGGGTATATATATGAGCATAAACTCTACTGAAAAAGGAGATTGCTTGGATTCTTTTGAAAAGATGAAACTGTGCGCGGGCTTCGCCAGCGATATGAAGGCCCAGAATATGGTCGTGCTTGACGTGAAAGAGCAGTCTGCCTTCACAAGCTATTTCATCATCTGCAGCGGCGCCTCGACGCGACAGGTGCAGGCTGTGGCGGAAAACGTGGAGCTTATGATGAAAAAAGCGGGGTTCCGCGCCCGAGGCAGCGAAGGTATGAAGAACGGGCGCTGGATACTGCTTGATTATGATGATGTCATCATGCATGTTTTCCATGAAGAAGAGCGAGCTTTCTACGATCTTGAAAACCTGTGGCAGCACTGTCCCAGGATTGCCTTTGACGATGTCCCCGTGTCTGAAAAAAACAAGCGCTAGAGTCCCATGCTGCAATCCTTCCGGCGTGTTCTCATCGATTTCTTTTTTCCACCGCTGTGCCTTGTATGTAAAAGGCCCCTGCAGTCATATGAGAGAACTTTTTTATGCGACAGCTGTTATGCTGATCTCGCTTTTATCGATAGCCCATTATGCTGCAGCTGTGGTATAATGTTTACCTCAAGGGCAGGGTGCGATCATCTGTGCGGAAACTGCAGAGAGTTCCCGCCATGTTTTGATCGTGCCAGGGCTGCGGGAGTCTATGCCGGAACGCTCAGAGCCGCCATTCACCAGTTTAAGTACCGGGGAGGCCTCATGTTTTCAAAGCACCTGGGCCAGCTGCTTGCCGAGCAGGGCAGGCGGCTTTTAACCGTGGCGGCATTAGATCTCATCGTGCCGGTCCCTCTGCATCGCACGAGGCTTCGGCAGCGGGGGTATAATCAGTCTCTTGAATTAGCCCGGCATCTGGGCGCATCATGGGGGATTTCCGTTGCCCCTGAGTGGCT
>JAFGCP010000341.1 GCA_016932595.1 Deltaproteobacteria bacterium | reverse complement strand
CAGGCCCTGGAGCTGACCCGTGATGAGGACGGGCTGCGCGCACAGCTCAACCGCGGGGCTAAAAGCAATCTTAACCAGGCAAAGAAGCAGGGCATAGCCGTTCGTCAGGCAAACACAGAGCAGGATATTCATGCGTATTATGCTCTCTACAAAGACACGCTCCGGCGCTGGGGAGACGGGGTTCTGTTTACATATCCCGAACAGCTCTTTTTGACTGTTTTCCATCATGCAGGCGACAGCGTAAAAATCTGGCTTGCTGAAAAAGAAGGCCTCATTGTTGCGGGGGCGGTTATTTTTTACTGGAACCGTATCGTTACCTACTGGCATGGCGCATCCCATGAGGACTTTTTTCATTGTTATCCCAACAATATGCTGCACATGGAGATAATCCGCGATGCGGCTGCTGCGGGCTTTCAGTATTATGATTTCGGCCCGAGCGGCGGTCAGGAGGGCGTTGTGCGGTTTAAAAAATCCTTTGGCGCACAGGAGCTGCCTTTTATCTCGGCGCATCGCAAATTCCGCTGAGCAGGCGCGCAATGCTTCGCTGCGGATGAGACATCGTAACGCCTTGCTTTTGTCATATGCGTTTGCGATTTTTCCCTGCGGTCGACATGACAGAATGTTGAATTGCGCTCCAGTCTCCCGTGCATGCATACTCTTTTTATCTGACATAATGAAAGGGGGCCGGCATGAGCACCAGCAATGTTTTTTTGGCATACCTGAAGAAAATCTACGCCGATTATAAAAAATTCGAGCAGTTCCACAAGGTGCAGAGCAGAAATCCGACGGTGACCTTTGAGGAGGACGTGCAGATACTGAACCGCAAAGCACTGGTGCTCGGCAAGCGGGTCTATATCAGCAAGGGGGTCGTGCTGCACTGCGGCGGGGGCTACTGGAGCAATTTCGGCGGAAAAATTTCTATCGGCGATCATGCGTATATAGGCTCATATGCCCTGCTGCAGGGCGCCGGTGAGATCGAGATAGGGAAAAACTGCCAGATCGGCCCCTACAGCATGATTTTTTCGCTCGGGCCGTCCATAAAGAAAATCCTGCTCGATAGAAAGCTTCTGGACCAGGACGTCGTGCCCCATGATTTTAAAAAGGTTACTATCGAAGACAACGCCATCATAGGCGCCGGCACCGTTATTCTGCCGGGCGTTACCATCGGCCATGGCGCTCTCATCTGGCCGGGAACCTTTATCCATAAGGATGTCGCTCCTGAAACCTATATCGTCACCAAGCAGAGCCAAAAGAACTTTAAAGCCCGCGCCGCCATGTTTCGCGGCTAACGAAAGGGGCGTTCTTTTTTCTAGCGCTTTAAAAAAAGAGAACATACAAGGCTCTGCACGGCTTCGTTCTCGTCATGCCGGCGAAAGCCGGCATCCAGGGGCTTCAGAATTAGGAGATTTTCTGGACCCCGGTTTTCACCGGGGTGACGAATTTTTTAAATTCGATCAATAATGTGAATCATACTATTGGCTCCAACAAAAAGGAAAATGCTCTAGCATGCTTCTATGGCTTCCATGAAAACAATTCAGGACAGACTCAGCGCCTATGTCGACCAGCGGCTGATCGGGCGGCTCGGCCTTGCGCGCAGGCCTTTTGTGCTGGAGCCTGCCCATGCCGGCATGCACAGCCAGGTCTTTTTTCTCACCCTTGAAGATGAGCGGCCCCTGGTCCTCAAGGTTCTTGCCAGGCGGCAGCGGTTTCGGTCCCTTGTTGCCTGCTCGCGCCATCTTGCCTGCAGGGGCATTGCTGTTCCCGAGATACTGTACGCTGACGAGGACAGCAGATTTTTCAACCGCCGGGGCATGCATGTTGTATGCGAGGAGAGAATATGCGGGGAAACGCTGCAGCACAGCTCCCGCCCGCCTGAGCTGCTGGCTGAGCTGGCAGGGCTTTTTGCGCGCATGCACGGGCAGACAAGAGCCGCATGGGGCGATATAGACAAAGGCTCACGAAGCGGACTGTTCAGCTACCTGTATAAAAAATGCGCGGCCCGCATTCGGGACTGGAGCGCTGCGGATGCAGGCGCGACATCTGCTTTGCAGAAAAGGCTGCTTGGCCTGCTAGCGCAAGGCGAGCCTGCGGTCAACCGCATTGCTGCTTTCAGCCTGTGCCACTGCGACCCCAACCCCAACAATATCATTGTGCGCGCAAGCGACCGGAAGCTTTTTCTTTTGGATCCCGGAACAATACGCTACCTGCCCCGGGCCATAGACTATTTCATGCTGCAGGCGTATTTCTGTTTTCGCACCAGGGAGTATGCGCCACTGTTTGAAAAGGCATATATGAGCTGTTTGTCCGAAACGGAGCTTCAGGAGTTTGCCGATTCGCAGAATTTTTTCAGGCTCTATGTGGCTGTTCTGTTCATGCATGACCTGACCACGCGGTTTGCAGCCCTTGGCGCGGACAGCCCCTATCATGATGAATTTGCAGGGCTTATTCCGCAGGCCAAAAAAGCCCTGATGGAACTTATAGATGCAAACGGATAATGAAGACTATGCTGAAGCTTGAGCCGGTTTCACAAGACAGGTGGGATGAGGTTGCGCGAGCCTGCCCCTGGGCGACCTATTTCCACACAGCAGCATGGGCCGGCTGCATGGCTGCTACCTTCCCCGGCTTTACCGCTGAAGCTCTGGGCTGCACCCTTGCTGATGGTACGCCCGTGGTGCTGCCCTGCGTGGTCAAAAAAAAGAAGCGGCTTCTGCGGCAGGTGAAGGATTATAAATCCATGGAGCCGGGGGTGTATGGCGGCTTTATGGCTCCGCGGCTGCTTGCCCCGGAGGAAATAGAGCTGCTTGCCGCGGCAGTGCTTCGCATAAAGGGGTCTTCGGGCCGCATGGTTGAAACGCCCTGGCAGCCCCTGAGCCTGCCGGCTTCCTTTATTTCAAAGAAACTTTCCACCCATATTGTCGCGCTCGGCCCCGATTTTGAAACGCTGCAGAAACAGTTCAGCCGCGGCCAGAAAAGCAACCTCAGCCAGGCGCGGCGCAAGCATGTGGCTGTGCGCCAGGCCGTAACCGAGCAGGACATCGAGGCCTATTTCAGCCTGTATACGGAAACGGTGAAGCGCTGGGGTGCAACCGCGGGAGCGGTCTACTCAAAAGAGCTGTTTATGAAACTTTTTAAAATGGACGACCGGCATATTATTTTCACCCTTGCCGAGGTAGAGAGCCGGATCGCGGCGGGCATCATAGCCTTTGCCTGGGGCCGCACCATACTATACTGGCATGGCGCCGCGCTGCAGGAGTTTTTCAAGCACTACCCCAATAATCTGCTGCATGCCGAGCTTATGGCCTGGGGCTGCGCCAACGGGTATCAGGTGTATGACATGGGGCCCAGCGCGGGCCTTGAAGGTGTGGCGCGCTTCAAGGAATCATTCGGCGCTCAGGCGCATGACTTCAGATCCTACCGGTGGAAGTAGGCCGGCCCCCTGCCCCCCGGCGCGCAGCCCTTTTACCATTGCCCTTGCCAGGCAGGTATGGTACTTTTCGGCTGTACCGGCTCAGAGTATATTTCACAGGCGCATGATGAAAAAAATGCTCAAACCGCTGCTCATAGGCCTTGCCGTACTTCTTGCCGCATTCACTGCGGGCGTGCTCATCTATGCACAGCTCTCTCTTACCCCGAAGGCGATCGAAAACACCCTGAGCACGGAAATTCAGGAGCAGCTCCGGAGGGGGGTATCGTTCCGCGAAATAGAGGTCGGCCTGTTTAAAGGCATTATCCTTCGCGGCGTGACCGTGCAGAAGGGGGCAGGGGAAAAAGACGATTTTTTCACCTGTGATGAACTGCGCCTGAGCTTCAGCTTTGCGCCGCTGCTGCTCAGGAAGCTGGTTATCAGAAGCCTTGAATGTAAGAATCCCCGGCTGCATTTTCAGTCCGACCGCGGCAGGCCGGTACGCATATACGGCACTGCCAGACCCGCGCCTGCAACCGGCCCGGCCTTTGAACTTTTTATGCTTCCGGGAAGCGTCCTTGTTCATGGGGGCGCCGTGAGTTTTTTCGATAGAACCGAAAAGATCGATATGCAGCTTGACAATGTGCAGGCGGAGGCCGGAAATATTTCTTTCATTATGCCCTTTGACATGACCGCTTCGGCCAGTTTTGAAAACAGCGCCACCCCTGACATTCAGATCAAGGGCACCTGCTTTATTCCCGGAAAGAAATTCAGCGTCGAGCTTGCCGTGCCCGAGTTCGATTTCGTCATGATCCGGAAATATCTTGACGCCTTCGGCATTCCGCTGAGCAAGGGTGCGGGGAGCCTGAATCTGACGGCCAAGGGCTCAGGCGACAAGCCCGTGCACCTATACGGCAAAGCAGCGCTGAAGGATGTGGCTGCTGTTATTGTGCCGGCGGGAAGGGCCGATGATGAAATCGGCATTGACGGCCTGGGAGCACACATCGAGATCCAGGCAGAGTATGATGTGGACACGGGCAGCGGTTCACTAAAAAAGATTCAGGGCACGCTTCTCTCCTCTTCTTTTGAAGGAGACGGGATGATCAAAGGCGTGCGCGGGAACCCCGATTCCGTGTCTGTCAGGCTGGAGACCAACAGGCTGTCGCTTGATGAGCTCTCGGGCAAGCTGTACTACGGCGCAGCAAGCCCGTTTAAGGGGCTGCGTCTCGGCGGACTGATGGGGCTGCGCGTGGATCTTGAGGGCAAAGCCGACGGCAGCCTGTTTCCCACGATAACGGCCAACCTGTACGGCGACCGTATTATCTATCCGCCCCTGGGCGCCTTCCAGCCCGAGTTCAATGGAGTGATGACGCTTATCAGCCGCGCGATCAGCCTTTCCAACCTGCGTATCGGTACGCCCAATATCAATGTTGTGCTGGCGGGAGATATCATTAATTATCTGCAGTGGCCGCCTGAGCCAAATATACGGATTGTCTCATCCACCTTCAATCTTGACCAGCTTGTGAATGACCCCGGCAGCATGCAGGGCGAGGATATAGGGCCCTTTGATTTCGGCTCCCTTACATTCGAGGGCCCTCTGGATATCGGCACGGTTCCTCTGCTGGATGTCGAGCTGGCCAATGTGAAGGGAGCATATCTTTTTGAAAACAATCGCTTCAGCATAAAAAATCTCGGCGGTGACATAGACGCAGGGGGCAGCTTTACGCTCTCTTCCGGCATCGACCTGCGGGTAAAAGGCCTTGAGTACACCCTGACCATGTCGCTTGTTGATGTGCCGCTGCAGACATTCAATGACCTTGCTCTTGTTGATTTTTCAAGATTTATCGACGGAACCGTTACCGGCTCCGTTTCTTTAGGAGCTCATGGCACCAGGCCCGCAACATTTATCGACAGCCTTACCGGTGATGCCGCCTTCAGGATCAAAAACTGCCGTATCAAAGGATTTGCCATGCCCGAGCAGCTTGAAAGATTTATAAAAAAAGGCGCGCTCACCTCGCTCAGCTTTACTGATGCCGATCTGCAGCTCAAGCTGCGCGGGGCCGCTATTGAACTGTCCGGCGCTTTCATAAGTCCGCAGGCTGAGCTGCTTCCCTCCGGCCAGGTCGGGCTCAATGCGGAACTGAATGTGCAGGCGCAGCTCAAGCTGGCAACCGATATTTTTTTAAGCGATACCAAAATCGCCGACTATCTGCCCCGCGAAGGCTCATGGGTGGTGCTGCCCGTTGTGATCAAGGGAACGCTGGACAACCCCTCCGTGACGCTCTCCGATGAAGCGGTCAGGCATATCATGCAGGTAACGCTGCCCCGGCTTTTTATGGACATGCTGGAAAAAGCCAAGCCTGAAGAAGCCAAGCCCGAAAAAGCCAAGCCCGAAGAAGTCAGTCCCGAAGAAGTCGGCCCCGAAGAAGTCAGCCCTGAAGAAGTCAGCCCCGAAGAAGATGCGGAATTTGAAAACGAGGATGACATCCCGGAAGAGCAGGGCAGGCGTGAGCGTTATTAGGAAGCGGCGAGCAAAGTATATTTTTCAATCATTTCACGGGCGGCAGCCAGCACCATATCGGGCGTGATGAGGGTCATGCAGCGGTGATCGGTGGGACAGACGCGCAGATGGCAGGGGCCGCAGTCTACTTTTTGCTGCAGCACCACGGTCTTTTCAAGGTTGCAGTCGGTGTG